>NZ_CP115761.1 GCF_027912675.1 Paracoccus sp. SCSIO 75233
CCTATTTGTTCACGGATGTCCCCCAATTGCTGGTATCGGCACCCAGCCTGTCCCCCTAAATCAAGCGGTAACCCACAAGTAAACCCGCCGTGCGTTGCAAGACCGATTCGCGCAACAGGCGCTGGCATCGGCTATACTACGGACCCAGTAAAAATGGGCTTTGCGAAAAATGCAAACTCAGCGTAAAACGGAAAGGAGAAAAAATTTGCGTCCGAGAGAGCAGGCACAACATGTATACGCATCAAGACCTCGCGCAGTTGCAGGCACAATCCCTGAAGATGCAGGGCTGGATCCGCCGCCAGACCTTCAGCCCGGAGCTGGAGAAAACCCTGCGCCGCTTCTCAAGCTGGGAGGTGGCTGAGTTGATCTTCCGCATCAATCAATCGACCTTCCGCGGCAAGCTGGCCGCCGACCCGAACCTTCCCCTCGGGGAAGTTGAGGAGGACGGGCGTCAACGCTGGTTCAGCCTGGAAGAGATCAACGAGCTTCGTCGCCGCATCCGCGTCGGCAAGAAATCCCTCCTGCCGGCCCGACCGCAGGGCAAGCGGGCCTTCCGCGCCGCCATCGCCAATTTCAAGGGCGGTGCCGGGAAATCCACCGTGGCGCTGCATTTCGCCCATGCCGCAGCCCTCGACGGCTACCGGGTGCTTGCGGTCGATTTCGACCCGCAGGCGACGCTGTCCCACAGCATGGGCCTCACCGATGTCGGGGAGGATCACACGGTCTGGGGCATCATGGCCCGCGACCTCGAACGCGAAACCGACCGGATGAACGCCGCCAGCCAGGGCGCGGAAAGTGGAACCGCCCTGCCCCAGCGAAAGCTGCCGGCCTCGATCCGCGACATGGGCCTCGGCGCGCTCCGGCCTGCCGACTTCATCAAGCCGACCGCATGGCCGACCATCGATATCGTGCCAAGCTGCGCCAACGCGGCCTTCGTCGAATTCGCCTCCGCCCAGTACCGCCATCTGAACCCGGAATGGACCTTCTTCGGTGCCGTCTCCCGCTTTCTGGATGCGCTGCCGGATGACGCCTATGACCTGATCCTGTTCGATTGCCCGCCCGCAATTGGTTACCAATCCATGAACGCGGTGTTTGCCGCCGACATGCTCTATATCCCGTCCGGCCCCGGCTATTGGGAATACGACTCGACCACCAGCTTCATCGGCCAGCTTGCCGAGGCGCTGGAAGACCTCTCGCACGGCTTCGAAAACTTCCCCACGGGGAAGATTGCGCTGCCGAAAGCCTTCACCGATATCCGCTTCCTGATGACCCGCTACGAGGCCTCGAACGAGCTTCACCAAGCGATGTTCCACGCCTTCCAGCAGGTTTTCGGGGACCGCATGGCCGAACACCCGATCGAGCTGACGCGGGCGGTCGAGCAATCCGGCCGCTTCCTCAGTTCCATCTACGAAATCGACTATCGCGAAATGACACGCGGCACATGGCGGCGCGCCCGCGCCAGTTTCGACCGCGCTTATGAAGAGTTCAAAACCCATGTGCTCGCCGCATGGGATGGTCTGGAGGCAGAGGCATGAGCCGCAAACGCCGTATGTTCGACATCGAAATGCCATCGGAAGACGCCGAAACCTTCCCCGCGGGGAAGGTTTCCGAGAAGGAACCGCGCCGGGGGCCGATGGCCACCGCCATCGCCGAGACCGCCGAATCCAGCCGCGACCGCGCAAGGATCGAGGCGGAAATCAGGGCCGAGAACGACGCTCTTGCGCAGGAACATGTCCGCATGAAGCGGGCCGGGCTGATCACCGACCTGATCCAGCTCGATGCCATCGACACTTACAAGCTGACCCGCGACCGCGCGCCGGGGGCGGATTTCGAACTGGCGGAACTGGTCGAATCGATACGCGACATCGGCCTGTCCAACCCGATCCGGGTGGAGCCGTCCGCCGATGGCCGCTACGAACTGATCCAGGGCTATCGCCGCCTTTGCGCTTATCGCGAATTGCTGAAGGAAACCGGCGACGCCGAAAGCTGGGGCAAGATCCCGGCAGGCATTGCCGCAAAGGGCGACGCGCTGGAACAGCTTTACCGCCGCATGGTGGATGAAAACCTCGTGCGCAAGGACATCTCCTTCGCGGAAATGGCGCAGCTTGCCGTTCACTACGCAATGGACCCCGAGACGCAGGAAACCGACGCCGACAAGGCCGTCAAGAAACTGTTCAAATCGGCGGGCTACCAGAAGCGCAGCTATATCCGCAAATTCATCCCGCTGGTCGAACGGCTTGGCGAGGTGCTGGAGTTCCCGCAGGAAATCCCGCGCGCGCTCGGTCTGGCCGTCGCGCAGCAGCTCGAGGAGGTGCCGGGCATGGCCGCCGCCATCAAGGCCGATCTGAAGGATTGGGACAACCGTTCCGTTCAGGATGAGCTCGACATTCTGCGCCGCTATGTGGGGCAGGGGGGTGACGTGGCGGAGGCCGAGGACGCCGTCTCGGTAAAGAAAACATCTCCGCCCGCCGGCAAGGCAAAGACCACTTTCCAGCTTGTCCGCCCGCAGGGCAGCGCGAAATGCACGGCCGCAAATGGCCGGCTGGAGATCCGCCTGCCACGCGATTTCTCCACCGTGGACCGGCGGCGACTGGAAGCGGCAGTCGCCTCGCTGCTCGACCAACTCGACTAAACCTTCCCCGCGGGGAAGGTTTCTGATCCCGGGGGAGGGTGGTGGGCCGGTTCTGTGGCGACAGTATTTTGCGGTAATACCGAATGGTATTACCGCTGTCATCCTTAGCTGGTCTCATCGTCAACCGCACGGAACGGTTGTTTCTCTTGACAGTTTGGCCGATGCTGGCGGGGCAGGGCGCCTCAATCAAGCGGCCTGCTACAGCGCATAATTATACCGATCAATTCGCCCCCTGTATCGGCCCGTGCCACAACCAAGACCCGCTCAAAACCACGCGCGGCAACCATTTCAGCTAAATTATCCACGCAAATACCATGATAGCTGTGGTTTCCCGGTCTGGTTGAGGATATGCAATTGAGCCGGAGAGGAACCCGGACGGAGCGAGTGGTGAAACCAATGCAACCCATCCTGCGGCGCACAATCATTGCGCGATCTTTGCGGGAGATGAATGGCGGCAGCGGGCCTGAGGGTGAGCTGATCGCGGCGCATCCGGCGGGGGAGTTTGGCCGGTTGTATTTCCGCGACACGCCCGATCTCGGATTGCTGCTGCCGGAAGGGCAGGGGGGTGTGATGTGGTCGCGGGTAGTCTCTGACGCGCCGACGATGACCGTGCGGTTGAACAGCGATGGCACCGCCCCGCTGCCAATCCGTGATATGACGGCCAGCGCGGCGCTTGACCCGGATGAGACGGGGATCTTTGCCGGGCGCAATGTGCTGCTGGGCAAGCGCAGCCGAGAGACGGCAGAGGTCGTGCTGGACTGGCTGCGATGGCACCGAAGCCACCACCGTGCCGACGCGGCGCTGATCCTGGATCGCGGCCCCCCGGCGGAGACGGATGGTTTCGCCGCCGATCTGGCCGCACTGATCCGCGCCGATGAAACGGCGGAACTGGCCGGGATGACGCTGATGGTCGTGGGTTTTGACCGTCCGATGGGTGCGGCGGATCATGGTCCGGAATGGCATCCGCTTTACGCGCCGGATTCGCCGGGCAAGGACCGGATGGACCCGCCAGAGCCGGACCCGTGGTATGCGCCGCTTGGCTACCGTCTGACCTTCGATCTGATGCGGCAGCGCTTTCTGGGGGAGGCAAGGGCGGTCGTCAACCTAGAGGTGATGGACCTGCTGGCGATCCCCGAAGGCGAAGGGACGATCTTCGATCAGGCGTTGGCCTCGGAAACCGGGTTCCTGCTGATCCGTGGCCAGCGCGCCTATCCGTGGAGCTTGCGCAAGGACACCGAACCCGGTTTCGGCGATCATATCTGCCTGCGCTTTGATGCGCCGCCGCGGGACAGTCGCTGGTGCGTGGCGCCGGCTGCGTTGCCACAGGGTGCGATCTGGATGTGGGTGCGGATCCTCGGCCCGGCCCCGCAGCTTTCGCCGACCATGTTCACGCGCTGCATGGCGCTGCGCTTCGCACGTCCGGGCAGCGCATCCGTCGGGCAGATCGTGCCCAAGACCAGCCTTGTCGAGGATGAGGCGCTGCTTGCCCGGTCGGCGCTGTTCGGCGCGGATCCGATGCGCCAGCCAAAGGAGCTTCCGCCCGAGGCGCTGGCGGTTCAGAATGGCGCGGCCTCCGGCAATCGCGTCGCCATCGTGACGACGATGAAGAATGAAGGCCCGTTCATTCTGGAATGGATCGCCTATCACCGGGCCATCGGCATTGAAGACTTCCTGATCTACACCAATGACTGCACCGACGGCACCGATAGCTTCCTGCAATTGCTGGCGCGCAAGGGGATCTGCGAATGGCGCGAGAACCCGTTCCGCGAGGTGCAGATGAAGCCGCAGCACGCCGCGCTCGATGCCGCCAATGATGAGGCGATGGTGAAGGCGGCGGATTGGGTCATCTGTATGGATGTCGACGAATATATCGCCGTCCATACCGGCGATCACACGATGAAATCGCTGTTCGCGGCCGTGCCGGACGCCAATATGATCTCGCTCACCTGGCGGCTTTACGGCAATAACGACATCGACAAGTTCGAGGATGGGTTCATCACCCAGTCATTCACCCGTGCGGCGCGCGAGTTCGCCAACAAGCCGCATCAGGCCTGGGGCTTCAAGACGCTGTGCCGCAATGCCGGGCTGTTCAAGAAGCTGGGCGTTCACCGTCCCAAGGGGCTGCTGCCGACGGCGGTCGACCGGATCAACTGGGTGAATGGGTCGGGCAGGCCGATGCCGCAGAACCAGTGGCGCAACGCGTGGCGGTCGCATTCCGGGACATATGGGTATGATCTGGTGTCGCTGAACCATTACGCGGTCCGCTCCGCCGAGAGCTTTCTGGTCAAGCGCGACCGGGGCCGGGTGAACCATGTCGACCGGGATCAGGGCATGGCCTATTGGTTCCGCATGAACCACAATGTCGTCGAGGACCGGCGGATGCAGCAGATCCTGCCGATCCTGCAGGCGGAGTTCGACCGGCTGATGGCCGACCCGGAGATCCGCGCGGCGCATGAGGGCTGCGTGGCCGCCCACGCCGCAAAGATCAAGGAGTTGAAGGCACAGCCGAAATATCAGGCGTTCCACCAGGAACTGATCGGGGCGCGGCTGCGCAAGCTGTCGCGGTTGCACGGGCATTTCGGCGCGAATGTCTATCTGGCCGGGCCGGGTGTGGTGCCCGACGAAATCGTCGCCAGAGAGCCGGACGAGGAGTTCTTCTTCACCGTCGAACATGCCGGCGACACCCAGCATTAGGAGGGCAGGGGGGTCATGCGGATAGTCTGCCTGACGGCAATGCGGAATGAGGGGCCCTATCTGCTGGAGTGGCTGGCCTGGCAGCGGCTGATCGGCGTGACCGATTTCCTCGTCTACTCGAATGATTGCGAGGACGGCACCGATGCGATGCTCGATGCCCTGGCGCGCGAGGATGTGCTGCGGCACGCGCCCAACCCGGCGGTTGAGGGGAAATCGCTGCAATGGTCGGCGCTGAAGGCGGGCTGGGATCATCCGCTGCGCAAATCCGCCGATTGGATGATGATTGCCGATGTTGACGAATTTCCGGTGATCCATCGGGGCGACCGCCGTCTGGCCGATCTCTTTGCCGCTGTGCCCGCGAATACCGATGCCGTGGCCCTGCCGTGGCGGCTGTTCGGGGCGAGCGGTCTGGACTCGCTGGCGGACGCGCCTGTAACGGCGCAGCTGACCCGCTCGGCCCCGCCGGATCTGTTGCACCCGATAGCCGGGACGTTCTTCAAGTCGCTGTTCCGGCCCTCAGCCTTTTCCGGGGCTGGCGTCCACCGGCCGAAGCACAAGAAGGACTCGCGCCCGGTCTGGGTCGGCGGCAATGGCGTGGCGCTGCCGGATGTTTATGCAGCGAACGACAAGCGCCTGTCGCTGCTGGGCGTTCACGCGGCGCGGACATTGGTGGAGATACATCACTACTCGCTCCGCTCCGCCCGCGCCTTTGTCGTGAAATCCGAACGCGGCCTGCCCAACCGGACCGGCAAGAATATTGACCTGACCTATTGGGTGGAGCGGAATTACAACAGCATCGATAACAGGGCGGCGCTGCCAATGCAGGACAGGCTGACGGACGAGATCGCCCGGCTGAAATCCCTGCCCGGCATCGCCGCGCTGCATGAACGCGCCGTTCAATGGCACGACAACCGCTTCGCCGAACTGGTCCGCCAGCGCGAGCCCTACAGCCTCTACTGCCAGGTGCTGCATTCGCCGGACAGCGCGGTGCTGTCGCAGGAGGCGTCCATCCGTCTGCTGAAGATGTTCGGGCAGTTGGAGGGGAGGTGATATCTTCCAGGCCCGAGAAGTAGGTAGGTTGTTTTGTCGCCAGAGGGTTCTGCCATGATGTCGACCGGCTTTATGGTTGCCGCCCATGAGACGGGGTGGGCGGCAAGCGATCTAACAACTTTACATTTATTTGGATATTAAATAAACAACCTGAAAATGTGTTATCGGATAGATGGGAAGCTGCATGAAGATTCTTGCCGTATGCACCGTAAAAAACGAGGGCGCATTTATACTGGAGTGGTTGGCCTGGAATCGCCTGATCGGTTTTACCGATTTCATGATGTTCCAGAATGACTCCACTGACGGCACGAAGGAATTGTTGCAGCTTCTGGCCGATCACAACCTGATCCATTATCAGGATAATGACGGCGCTCGCTATAAATCGCCGCAACGCTATTCCTATCGTTGCGCTTCGCGATCCGAGCGGTACAGGTCCGCCGATTGGGCGATGGCGATCGATATTGACGAGTTTGTCCGTATCAACGTGCCCGGAGGAACTCTGCCGGATCTGATTGCAGCGTATCCTGAAGATGCTGAGGAAATACGCCTTGTGTGGCGGGTGTTCGGCTGTGCCGGGCATAAGGAAATGTCTGATGATCTGGTCACGTCGCGGTTTGACGCGACACTGCCGGAGCAGTTTGCGCGGCGGTTGCAGATGCCGACGAAGACGCTGTTCAAGACCGCCTCGTTTTCCCGCTTTGGTGTTCATTTACCAAAAGAGCATCTGTTTGAAACGTGGAATTCCTATACCGGGTCGGGGAATCGGACCGATCCCAGCCAGTTGAATATATTTGCCATTAACGATGCTGAAGGAGGAACGCTGGGCAGCGTTCACCATTATATTGTGAAGGACATTCAGAACTATATTCTGAAATGTGACCGGGGGAAATCTGGTCATCCGGGCCGCGAAATGGATTTGCCATATTGGAAGATCTGGAACGCAAAAGGTCAACGGGACGAGACATTTCGCAGCAAGTCGGAAATGATCCGGGACGAGATCGAACGGATCGACCGGATTTGTGGCGGCGAGGCGCTGAAGCTGCATCGCGCGGCAGTCGAGTGGCGGGCGAAGCGATATGCGGAGCTGGTCAAGGAGCCGAAATATGCGCGCGTCCTGTCGGATATTCTGGCCTATGAGTATGGCGCAACGGGGCTGGACTTTGTAACCGATCTGGTGGTGGCGGAAGTTTGACGGGATCAATGGAATACGATCCGGTGGAGCGGCTTACGCGATTTCCGGGTCTCAATCACGATTTCAGCGAGATTCATGCGCTTTCGCAGATGCCGGGTGCGGAGCTGCACGAGACGAAATGGCATCTGGTCATCTATGTTCCGGGCCGTGACCGGCTTGTTTTCTGCTTTGACAATATCGCCTCGATCACGGCGGAGGGGCCGCGTCAGCCCTGGGGGATGGCGTTGGTGCGCAAACAGGGCTGGGGTGTGGTCGGCGTGGTTCCGAAGCTGCCGGACTGGTACCGCTCGCCCGAGCTTTTCGATGTGCTGGAAGATATGCGGGATCGTAGCGTGTTTGCGGCCTATCCGGCGGTTTCGATGTTCGGCACCTCGATGGGTGCTTTTGCCGCTACAGTCTTTGCACCGCTGGCGCCGGGGTGTACGGTGCTGGGACTCGCGCCGCAATCCAGCCTTGCGCCCGATCTGGTGCCGTTTGAGGACCGCTATGACTGGGCGGTTTCGGCGCTGGACTGGACCTCGCCGCGATACCGGGATGCGGCGGAGGGGGTCCGGGCGGCGGGTAAGGTTTATTTTATCTATGACCGGAATATCGAACCGGACCGGATGCATGTGGATCGGATGCGGGGGGATAATGTCATTGACCTGCGCTGGCGCAATCTGACGCATAAGGTTCCGCCGCGGCTCAGACGGATGGGTATTCTTGAGCCTATTGCGCTTGAGGGGCTGGCGGGGACGCTGACCCGAGAGCGCTACTTCGCATTGCTGCGGAAGCGTCGGGATTGCCCGATCTATCTGGTGGAAATGTTGCAGGATGCGGTGAGTCGCGGGCATCTCGATCTGGCGAAAGCAGCGCTGGCGACGGTGCCGCCTGAGCGCAGGAACTGGCGGTTGAGGCAGATGTCGCGGATTATCAGGCGGGCGATTGCGGAGCGCGACCGGGCGGCGGTGGAAGAATAGTCAGGTTACATAATCTACATTATTAAAGTTTTGTTAATGACAGAGCAGGGGTCTGTTCAGGCCGTTCGTTTACAGGATTGCCCTTCGGATCAGTGCGGCTTCCAGATTTTCGGGTGAGGTAAATACCTCCCCCGCCATGCCGATGGATTGGGCGGCGGCAACGTTTTCGGGCTTGTCGTCGATAAACAGGCAATCTTCCGCAGCCAGCCTGGCGCGTTTGCAGAAATACTGGAAGATTGCCGGGTCGGGCTTCACCATGCCGATTTCCCCCGAGACGACGACGGTGCCGAAGGCGCTGCCCAGCCGGGGATGGGCGGCGAGGCCTTGCGGCCATGTTTCGTCTGACCAGTTGGTAATGGCGTGGATCGCAAGACCTTTTTCGCGCAGCCGGTCGATGAGCACCCAGCTTCCTTCGATGAGTTCGGTTACGGTTGCACCGAAGCGCGCGGGATAAGCGGCCAGCAACTCGCGGTCGGCGGGGTCATCCAGTTCCGCGGCAAGATCGGCGAAAGGCACGCCCGCGTCGGCGCGCAGGTTGCGCTGATCGAACTCCACCCGGTCCAGAAATGCCGCGACGCTGTCGCCTGCTGCGAGATATGGCGCAAAGGCCGGTCCGGGGTTCCAGCGGACCAGTACATTCCCGATGTCGAACACAATGGCTTTCATCTGCTGCCCCGCGTGGATACATTTCTTGACGTTAAACCGCCGGGGAAGTTTTGGGAACGAAAAATGCCCGCCGGATCGGCGGGCATTGTCTTGCATTTTAACGATTTATTTACAGATCAGCCGTCTACGCAGGCGCTGAGCTGTTCCGAGGTCGGGCCGTTCGGCGTGCGGCCGAGATTATACGGGGCCGAAGCGTCGCGCCACTGGGCGTAGTTTTCCAGATACTCGACCATGCTCAGGTAAACCTTGGCGGAGTTCGGGTTCTCGCAAGCGGTTTCGACGATGGTTTCATTGGCCATCTGCTGGATCTGCTCCAGAGCGACGTCGTCATAGCGGTTGATCTCGACCTCCTGCTGGAACTTCTCATAGGCGTCGGTTGCCCGCTTCTCGGTATTGGCCAGCGACCAGAGCATGGTGGCGTCCGCCGCGATTCGCAGCTTTTCCTGCGTCTCCGGGCTCAGCGCGTCCCATGCGCCCTTGTTGATCATGACGCCGAACACCGATGCCGACTGGTGCCAGCCCGGTGTCGCCCAGTAATCGGTGACCTGCTGGAAGCCGCCCGACCAGTCGACATTCGGGGTCGAGAATTCCGCGCCGTCGATCACGCCGCGTTCGAGGGACTGATAGATCTCGCCGCCGGCCATCGAGACCTGATTGCCGCCGAGTTTTTCCAGCAGACGGCCCTGCTCCAGCCCGGAGAGGCGCAGGCGCTTGCCCTGAAGGTCTTCGAGCGTCACGATCGGTTCGGCGGTGCGGAAGCCGGATTCGTTGTTGGTCACGCCGTAAGGCAGGTAGATCATGCCGAAATTGCCGTAGATCTCTTCATAGAGCTCGCGGCCGCCCCATTCGTTGATCCAGTTCACATAATCCACGGCATTGAACAGTGCCGGGGTGGTGGCGAGCGGCGAGAAGGCGGCATCGCGGCCAGCCCAGTAGCCCGGCCAGTCCGCGCCGGCCTGAATGGTGCCGGATTCGACCGCGCCGAACACCTCGCCCGCGGGGACGATGGCGCCGCCTTCGAAGAATTCGATGGTGAGGTCACCGGTGGTCAGCTTGTTGGCCAGGTCGACGAATTTCTTGTCGATCTCGATCAGCTCCAGAGACGACGGCCAAGTCGAGGTCATGGTCCAGTTTTCCTGTGCCATGAGCGGCGTGGCCAGCGCAGCGGCGGCGGCGGATGCTGCCAGAACTGTGGTTCTGATTTTCATGATCTTACTCCCAGTTGGTTATGGTCACGTCTAGTAAAGAACTTCCGGCAGCCACGTGACGAGCGGCGGAACGAAGGCGACCAGAAGGCACATCAGCACGATCAGGCCGATGAACGGCATGACCCCACGGATGATATGTCCGGTGCGCACCTCTTTCGGGGCGATGGCGCGCAGGTAGAACAGCGCATACCCGAAAGGTGGTGTCAGGAAGGATGTCTGCAGCACCACTGCCATCAGAACGACGAACCACAGCAGGCTGACATCCGGGATTTCCTGCACGATCGGCAGGAAGATCGGGAAGGAGAGCAGCACGATCCCGGTCCAGTCGAGGAAGGCACCGAGGATGAAGACGATAATCATCATCACCGTGATCAGCATCCAGGGCTGCATATCGAGCGAGCGGATGATTTCCTGCGTGGCGCGCAGCCCGCCGGTGATGTTGAACACGCCGGTAAAGGCCGTGGCACCGACGACGATGAACAGGATCATGGCCGAGGTCCGGGCGGTTTCCAGAAACGCGCCGTAGAAGGTTCGCCATTCAAACTTGCGGCGTGCGATGACGATCAGCAGGGCGAGACCTGCGCCGATGGCCGATGCCTCGGTCGCGGTCGCGATACCGGCGAGCAGTGAGCCGAGAATGCCGAAGATCAAGACCAGCGGCGGCAGCGCCTCGATCAGCAGCATGCGGAAAAGCTGGCCGCCGGGGATTTTCTCATCCGGCTCGACCGTCGGGGCGAGATCGGGCCGCAGGACGGAGATCACATAGACATAGATCGCATAGCTCAGCCCCAGAAGAATGCCGGGGATCATGGCACCCGCGAACAACTCCCCCACGGAAAGCGGGGAGTAGCTGGCCATCAGGATCAGCATGATCGAGGGCGGGATCAGGATGCCCAGACAGCCTGACGCCGCGATGACGCCCGTGGTCAGCGTCGGCGCATAGCCATATTGCAGCATCGGGCGCAGCGCCATGACGCCCATCACGGTGATGGATGCGCCGATGACCCCGGTTGTGGCGGCCAGCAGGATGGAGATGAACACCACGGCAAGCGCCAGCCCGCCCCGGACACTGGACAGAAGCAGGCGCAGCGTTTCGAACATTCGGTCCGTCACGCCCGAATCGGACAGGAACCGCGCCATCAGCACGAAGAGCGGGATCGCGATCAGCGTGTAATTGTCCAGCACGTCGCCGAAGATGCGGTTGATGACGACCCCCAGCACCATTGCCTTGCCGGAGATCACCGCCGTCAGCACCGCCGTGCCGCCCAGCACGAAGGCCAGCGGATGCCCCATGAACAGGCCCAGCAGCAGCAGGCCGAACATCAGAAGTGCGATATATTCCGGGCTCATTCCGCGGCCTCCTGCGGTTCGCCGAAGATCAGCTTCAGCACCTCTGATATGCCTTGCAGGAACAGAAGCCCTGCCGCGACGCACATTGCCATTTTCAGCGGATAGACCGGCAACTGGATCGCGCCGTAAGTGACCTCTTTCTGGGACCAGGACCGGGCCGCGAATTCCCACGACCGGAAGGTGAACACCCATGCGAAGGGGAAGAAGAAGATGAAATAACCCAGGATATCCACGATACGCTGCGTGCGCAGGCTGAACCGCTCGGTCAGGATGTCGACGCGGACATGCGCCTTGTGGCGCAGCGCGTAACCGCCCAGCATGACGAAGTAAAACCCATAAAGCTGTTTGGAAACATCGAACGCCCAGCGTGTCGGTTCATTGAACACATAGCGCATGACGACGTCATAGATGATGATTGCCGCAAAAAAGATTGCGACCACGGAAACAATCCTGCCGACGACCTCGTTAAGCCCGTCGATCGCTCTGACGATCATGCGGCCTCCTCCCCGTTTTTTCTTTTCTGGCGGGATAGAAACACCCCTCTGCGCACAATTCAAATGAAAAGGCGATTTGACCAGACCCCTTGGGACAGACCGACGCGCCGGATTTGTCCCGTGACCGCCCACATAGAAGAACTTTATGATAAAACGCAACCGAAACGTGCGTGCGGTGCCTGAAGTCCCCGGTGTCAATTTGACCAATCTAACAGTTACTTAATCGCGGGTTGTGGTTGTCGGCCGGGCCTCTCCTTGTTTAAATGACGCCAGTGTTTCCATCTTCACCAGTATCTGCACATAATCGCATGTCGTGGCCGTTAACCTGATTGGGATGCTGACCATGGACCAACAAGATACGCAGTCACTGAGCGAGGCTGCACGCCTCGTCCTGACCCGGTGCGCATTGGATGTGAGCCTGGCCGAAGCGGCGCGGCTTTCTGCTGAGTTGCAGGCCGAGCGTGAGGAGAACGAGGCGCGGCTCGGGCGGCTGGATGGTGAATTGATCCGCAGTCGGGACGATTATGCCGCCGCGTGCCGCGAAATCGACCGGTTGAATGCACGGCTGGGCAGCGTGGAACAGCAGCTTATGTCTGTCACGGCCAGCCGGTCATGGCGTGTCACCGCGCCGCTGCGCCGCATGATCGGCCTGTTCAGGAAATCCGTCGGATGAGTGGCGCGCGCGCCGCAGCACTTCTGGCGGCTGCAGCGGATCTGGGTCGGGAGGGGCCGGATAAGCTGTTTCTCGACTTGCTCGACCGGGCGCGGCGTGCCGATCCGTCGCTGAGCTGTCTGCGGCGATGTGTCGATGTGCTGCATGAAACCGGGCGCGGGCCGCTTGCCGCCGATATGCTGACGGCGATCCCCGACTGGATGATGGGGCCGGATGGTCCGGATTGCGGCTGGTCGGCGAAGATGCGTGAGGGATACGGCCTGTCCGCGCCCGGTGATCCGGCGGGACAGTTGATCCTGTCATTCTGCTTTCCGCCTTTCGCGGAAAGTGCGGGTTATGTCATGGCCAAGCGTCTGGCCGATATGGATGCGCCTGCGGATATCATCTCCAACGACATGTCGGGGCGGTCGCGGCTGGATACAGGGTTTTATACCGCCATTCGGCCCCTGATCGGTCAGCATCTGGTGCTGAACTGCGAAAACCGGCCCGCGAGTGCGGCCTCCTGCCGGGATTTTGCCGAAGGGGCAGTCGCGGCGCTGGCCTCCCGCCGGTTCGGGCGCGAGGAATATGAACGGGTCTATTCCCGCTCCATGTGGCCGCAATCGCATTTCGCCGCCGCGCTGATGAAGCGGCAGGGCCGGGCGGGATGCTGGACGGCGGAGTTTTCGGACCCCTGCCGCCTCGATATTTTCGGGCAGGAATCCCGTGCGGCGAATGATGATGGCTGGATTGAGACCAGCGGCCTGGCCGATGAACTCCGGCAGCGGGGTTTTCCGGTGCCTGCGGGCAGGTCGCTGCTCTATTGGTGCGAATATCTGGCGTTCTGCCTTGCCGATGAAATTGTGTTCACCAATCCCAACCAGCGCGACGCCATGCTGACGCAGGATTACCCGTCCGACGTGCTGGCCCGCGCTGTGGCCTGTGCCCGGATCGCGCCGCATCCCCTCCCGGCACCGGATCTGATCGCGGCGGCCCCGCCCTCTGCCAGGCCGGATGACGGGCTGCATCCGGCGCGGATCGGCTATTTCGGTCATGCCAATCCGCGCCGTGGCGGTGCCGAGATACTGGATGCTCTGGCGGCGCTGCCGATGGAGATCCGGGCCGCGATCAGGTTCCATATCTTCGGACGACAATCCGCCGAGTTCTGCGATGCCGTGACCGGACTGGGCGTCGCGGCGCTTATCCGCGCGGAGGAGGCGCTGCCCTATCTGGAGGCGTTCAGCCGGATGCGGGAGATGGATTATCTGCTGATCGGGGACACGAAACGGGCCGAGCGGTTCGAGAAAAATCCCTATCTGCCGTCGAAATATGCCGACTACCTTGCCGCCGGGCGGCCCCTGATCGCGCTTGTGGAGCCGGGCAGCATCCTGTCGGAGGCGCGACTGCCGGAAGGCTCATATCGGGTGCGCCTGAAAGAGACCGAGGGGCTGGCCGAAGTTCTCGGGACCATCGTCGAAGAGCGTTTTCTGCCGTTGGAGGCGGGGTCGCTGACGTCTTGCATTGTGCAATAAACTTGCGCAAGTTCCACCTGACTCCGTCAGGCAGGGAAGCGGGACTTGAAAACCTCGAAGATTTGGAATTTTCGTCCTTCACGCTTTGGGGCGGCTCATGCGCCTTTCTGATCCCGCCACGCTGTTCGGCGCGACGCTCGGGCAGGTTGCCGAGAAGAAAGGCGGCGTCGCGCTGGCCGCGACGATTGCGCTGGCGGCGAGCTTCCTTGGTGAGCATTACGGTGCGCCCGCGATGCTGTTCGCGCTGCTGCTCGGGATGGCGTTCAATTTTCTGGCCCATGATGACCGGGCGGCACCGGGGATTGCGTTCTGTTCGAATACGGTTCTGCGGCTTGGGGTCGGTCTGCTGGGGCTGCAACTGACCTTCGGGGATATTTCGCAGCTTGGCCCGGTTGCCGTTATTGCTGTCGTGGCAATGCTGGTGCTGACGCTTCTGGCGGGGATCGGGATTGCGCGCGTGATGGGTCGCCCGCTGGCCTTCGGATTGCTGACCGGGGGATCGGTCGCGATCTGCGGGGTTTCAGCGGCGCTGGCGATTGCTGCCGCATTGCCGCGTGGGCGGGTGCGGGAGGAGGATGTGTTGCTGACAGTGATCGGGGTCACGGCGCTTTCGACCGTGGCAATGGTGCTTTATCCCGTGCTGTTTGTTGCGCTTGGCCTCAGCGATATTGAAAGCGGCTATCTGATCGGGGCGACGATCCATGATGTCGCGCAGGTTGTGGGCGCTGGCTACTCCATCAGTGAGGAGGCGGGCGAGATCGCCACATTCACCAAGCTTCTGCGGGTTGCCATGCTGCCCCTGATCCTGATCGCCATCGGGCTGGGCTATCGTGGGGCGGGCGGTGGCGCAAAAGCCCGGCTGCCGTGGTTCGTGGTGATGTTCGTGCTGCTGATGGCGGTGCGCAACCTGCTGCCGCTGCCCGATGCGGTGCTGGAGATGACGTCGGGCGCATCGCGTTTCATGCTGGTCACGGCGATAGCGGCACTTGGGGTCAGGACATCGCTGAAGCAGATATTCGCTGCCGGACCGCGCGGCGTGATCGTGATCGGGCTGGAAACGCTGTGCCTTTTGCTCATGGCGTTAGGGTTTACCGCGATCATGCGATAACCTCCGCTGCGCTTCGGGAGCATTGACCCCCCTTCCTGATGAGCATAGGCAGCGGGTAAATGGGCAATTGCCCCGCCCGCCTTGGCTTTCGAGAGTGCCAGCAGATGGACAGACCTCTTCGCGGCATATTCCTGAAATGCTGCAGTGTAACCGTGTTTATAGTCATGGCCTCGCTGGTGAAGGCGACGTCCGGCGAGGGGATGAACGTCCCGCCGGGTGAGCAGGTCTTCTTCCGCTCTTTCTTCGCGCTGCCGGTGATCCTCGTCTGGCTCATCCTTCAGGGCAAGATGCCGGAGGGGCTGCGCACGGTTCGCCCGATGAGCCATTTCGTCCGCGGGATCGCGGGCACGGGGGCAATGGCGATGGTGTTCACCTCGCTCGCCTTGCTGCCGCTGCCGGAGGCGACGGCGATCGGATATGCCATGCCACTGATCGTGGTGGTGTTCGCCGCGATTTTCCTGCGGGAGAAGGTGCGCCTGTTCCGGCTGTCGACGGTCGGACTTGGGCTGGCCGGGGTGTTGATCATTCTGGTGCCGCAGCTTTCCGGTGGCGGGGGGTCCGGTCAGGCGCTAGGCGCTTTGGCGGCACTGGCCGGGGCCAGCCTTGCCGCACTGGCGCAGGTGTTTATCCGCCGGATGGTGCATGAGGAATCGACCTCTGCCATCGTGTTCTGGTTTTCCATGACCTCGACCCTGCTGAGCCTGCTCACTTTGCCATTTGGCTGGGTGCTGCCGGGTCCTGCGACCTTTGCCATGCTGGTTGCGATTGGTCTTCTGGGCGGTCTTGGACAGATCCTGATGACGTCGGCTTACCGCTATGGCGAGGCGTCGCTGGTTGCGCCGTTCGAATATACCTCGATGCTGTTGTCGCTTATTATCGGCTGGTATTTCTTCGACGAAATCGCCACCCCGACAACGCTGTTCGGCGCGGCGCTGATCATTTTCGCCGGTCTGCTGATCATCTGGCGAGAGCGGCGTCTGGGGCTGGAGCGGACCCGGCAGCGCAAGGCGATGACGCCGCAGGGCTGAGCGGGGCAAGCTCGTTTGTCAGTCCAGCGTGGGCCGCTATAAGCGATCCGACAGAATGACGGGGATTGAGACATGACATTATCTGCCGCGGACGCGGACTGGATCGCTGCGGATTGGGGCACGTCCAATCTGCGCGTTTGGGCAATGCGTGGTGACGAGGCACTGGTGGAACGCAGATCGAATAATGGCATGGGCGCGATGCCCCGACCCGAGGATTTTGCGGATGAGCTGGCGCGTCTCACCGAAGGCTGGCCGCCGGTTCCGGTCATCGCCTGCGGCATGGTCGGCGCGCGTCAGGGCTGGGTCGAGGTGCCGTATCGCGCCGTTCCATGCCCGGCCGCGCCGGAGTTGACGGCGGTGCCGGGTGATCCAGGCGGTCGGCCCGTGCTGATCGCAGGCGGCGTCATGCAGACTGATCCGCCTGATGTCATGCGCGGCGAGGAAACGCAGATTGCCGGGGTGCTGGCAGCGAAGCCGGATTTTGACGGGGTGATCTGCCTGCCGGGGACGCATACGAAATGGGCGCGGATCTCTGCCGGGGAAATCTGCCATTTCCAGACTGTGATGACGGGTGAGATTTTCGGTCTGCTGTCACGGCAATCGGTCCTGCGCCACTCCCTTATCAGCGGTGATCACGATCCGGCGGTTTTCGCGGAAGAGACGGATCGCGCGCTCAGCCAGCCGCATCAGGCATGGGCGCGGCTGTTCCGGCTGCGCGCGGCCTCGCTGGTCGGGGACGCCGCGCCGGGGGAGGCTGTGTCGCGGCTGTCCGGTTCGCTGATCGGCCTCGATCTCGGGGCGGCGCGGGCCTATTGGCTGGGTGAGCAGGTGCTTATCCTCGGCAATAGTAGGCTGGCGGCGCTTTACGATGCTGCGCTGCGTATGCAGGGTGTCGCTTCCGTTGTCGGCGATGCTGATACCGCAACCCGGGCCGGGCTTTTGGCGGCGTGGCGCAAATATGAGGGCAGATCATGACCCGACCGATCATTGCCATTCTTCGCGGTATTACCCCGCCCGAGGCGCTTGGCGTGACGGAAGCCCTGATCAATGCGGGTGTGACCGTGATCGAGGTGCCGTTGAATTCGCCGGATGCGCTTGGCTCGGTCAGGCAGATCGTCCGCGCCTTCGGTAATGTCGCGCAGATCGGGGCGGGGACGGTGCTGCGGGTCGAGCAGGTCGCGCAGGTGGCGGAACTCGGCGCACGGCTGGTGGTGTCCCCGAATTGCGACACCGATGTGATCCGGGCGACGCGGCAGGCGGGGCTGGACAGCTATCCCGGCATCATGACCCCGACCGAGGCGTTTGCCGCGATTGACGCAGGCGCAACCGGGCTGAAACTGTTTCCCGGAGAGTTGATCGGCCCGGTCGGGCTGAAGGCGATGCGTGCGGTGCTGCCGCCCCAAACCGCCTGCTATGCGGTCGGCGGCGTCAATGCAGAGACCTTGCCCGCGTGGCGCAAGGCCGGGGCGACCGGGATCGGCGTCGGCTCGGCCCTGTATAGGCCCGGCGACGATGCGGCGACGGTTGCCGGGAAGGCGGCTGAACTGGTGCGGATCTGGGATGCGGGGGTCTGATCTCAGGCGACGCCGGCGACCAGCGATCGGACGGCATCGTTTGCAGGATCCTCGACAAGCGCATCGGGCGTGTCGAACTGCACGATGCGCCCGTGATCCATGACCGCGATCCGGTCGGCAAGCGCCCACGCCTCCGCCCGGTCATGCGTCACCATGATCGCACCGACCCCGGCCTTCTTCTGAAGCGCCCGCACCTCGCCACGCAGCGATTGCCGGACCTGTGCGTCAAGCGCGCTGAACGGTTCATCCATCAGCAGAAGCTGCGGGTCGATGGCAAGCGCGCGGGCCATCGCGACCCGTTGGCGCTGACCGCCGGATAGCTGGGCCGGGTAGCGGTCGCCCAGATGCGGCAGTTCGACCATCTCCAGCAGTTCCGCCACGCGATCCGCGATCTCGGCACGGCTCGGGCGGCGGCCGCCCTTCATCACCTTCAGCCCGAAGCCCACATTCTGCGCTACGGTCATATGCCGGAACAGGGCGTAATTCTGAAACACCATGCCGAAATGCCGCTTGCCGGAGGGCAGCCGGGTGATGTCCTGCCCGTCCAGCAGAAGCTGCCCGCGGTCGGCATGCGCCAGCCCGGCGATGATGTTCAAGAGCGTCGTCTTGCCGGAGCCGGAGGGGCCGAGCAGGGCGACGAACTCCCCCGCCTCGACGGTCAGCGACACGCCTTTCAGGATGTCGGTGTCACCGATGGATTTATAGATCTCACGCGCTTCGAATGTCATGGATGGGCTTCCCTTTGCGGGCCAAAGCGGTTCAGCGCGCCGCGCAGGATCAGCGTCACGAAAGCCAGCCCGGCCAGTACGGTCGCTGCGGCAAATGCGCCGGTGGCGTTGTAGTCGTTATACATCAGCTCGATCTGCAGGGGCAGCGTCATGGTGCGGCCCCGGATCGCGCCGGAGACGACGCTGACCGCGCCGAATTCCCCCATTGCCCGGGCCATCGTCAGCACCGTGCCATAGGCCAGCCCCCAGGAGATATTCGGCAGCACCACATGGCGGAAAATCTGCCAGCCATTCGCGCCGAGGGTCAGGGCCGCCCGCTCCTCATCCTCGCCGGTGACTTGCAGGACCGGCAGGATTTCCCGCATCACAAACGGGCAGGTCACGAACAGCGAGACCAGCACGATGCCGATCAGGTTGAACATGAGCTGGATGCCATAGGGCTCCAACGCCGCGCCGACCGGGCCATATGCGCCGTATATCAGCAAAAAGCACAGCCCGGCGACGATAGGCGACATGGCAAAGGGCAGTTCGATCAGGATCAGCAGGACGCGGCGGCCCCAGAAGCGGTAGCGGGCGACCAGCCACGCAGCGGCGACGCCGAAGACGATATTGATCGGCACCACGATCAGCGCGGCGATGACGGTCAGCCGGATTGCGGCGACCGTTTCCGGGTCGCGGATCGCCGCCAGATAGGCCCCTGCCCCGTCAGCGAAGGCCCGGTCGAAGATGGCCACGACCGGCATCAGCACCATCACCCCGAGGAAAGCGAGCGCCAGTGCGATCAGGATCGGTTTCGCCATCGCTCAACCCTCCGTCCGCAGATAGGCTTGCAGCCGGTTCTGCATCACATTGATCGCCACCAGCAGCACAAGCGACAGTGCCAGCAGCGTGCCGGCGACAGCGGCGGCGGCGGGATAGTCGAATTCGTCCAGCCGGATCAGGATCAGCAGCGAGGCGATTTCGGTCTCATACGGCATGTTCCCGGCGATGAAGATGACAGCGCCGAACTCGCCCAGAGAGCGGACAAAGGACAGCCCGACCCCGGTCAGAATCGACGGCAGAAGCGGGCGCAGCAACACGCGGAAGAACATTTCCCGCCCGTTGGCGCCGAGGGTCAGGGCCGCGGCCTCCTCCGCCGGGTCGAGTTCCTCGATGGCGGGCTGGATAGCGCGAACGGCAAAGGGGATGGAGGTAAACGCCATCGCGATCACGATGCCCCACCAAGTATAGGCGATCTGGATGCCAAGCGGCTCCAGCAGTTGTCCCACCCAGCCGGAACGGTCGTAAAGCGCGACAAGCGCAATGCCTGCGACCGCCGTGGGCAGCGCGAAGGGCAGATCGACAAGCGCGTCCATGATGCCCCGGCCCGGAAATCGATAACGGGTCAGTACCCAGGCGAGGATCAGGCCGAACACGCCGTTGATCAGCGTCGCCAAAGCCGCCGCCGAGATCGTTACACGCAGCGCGGCCAGAACGCGTTCGGACGAGACGACGCGGATATAATCCCCCGGCCCGAGCTTGCCCAACTGCCATAACAGTCCACTGAGCGGCAGCAGGACGATCAGGCACAGAAACAGCAGGGTGATTCCCAGTGACAGGGAAAATCCCGGCAATATGCGCGGCTGCGGTCGGGCCAGAGCGGTCATCTGTCAGTCCTGAAAAGCTGCGCCTCCCGCACGGCAACCGCGCGGGAGGCAGATTTGCGTGCCGGAAAATCAGTTCCGGAAGACCTGGTCAAGCGTGCCGCCATCAGCGAAATGGGTTTCCTGCGCCTCGGCCCAGCTTCCGAAGACCTCGTCGACGGTGATCAGGCGCACTTCCGGGAACTGATCGGCGGTTGCCTTCACCACCTCCGGGTCATGCACACGGTTGTTGAAGGAGGCGATGATCTCCTGCGCTTCGGTGCTGTAGAGGAAGTTCAGATAGGCCTCGGCCACATCGGTCGTGCCGCGTTCGTCAGCGACCTTGCGGACAAGGGCGACCGGGAATTCCGCCAGCAGCGAGACGGACGGGACGACACGCTCATAAGCGCCTTCATCTTCGGCTGCGCGGATATTCTCCACCTCGGCCTCGAAGGTGATCAGCACGTCACCGATGCCGCGTTCGACAAAGCTGGTCGTGGCACCACGCCCGCCGGTGTCGAACACCGCGACATTGCCAAGCACCTTGCCGACGAAGTCCTGCGCGGCCGAATCATCGCCCTCGAACTTGTCGAGCGCATAGGCATAGGCGGCCAGATAGGTGTAGCGCGCATTGCCGCTGGTTTTCGGGTTCGGGAAGACGATGGAGACATCTTCGCGGATCAGATCGTCCCAGCCCTGAATATTTTTCGGGTTGCCGCCGCGCACGAGGAAGGCGGGCAGCGAGTAATAGGGCGAGGCGTTGTTCGGCAGGTCCTGCTGCCAGTCCTCATCGACGAAACCGTTATCGGCCAGTACCTGCACGTCCAGCACCTGATTGAACGTGACCAGATCGGCCTTGAGACCTTGCAGGATGGCGCGGGCCTGTTTGGAGGAACCTGCGTGGCTTTGTTCGATGGTCAGTGTCTCGCCGGTTTCTTCGGCCCAGTTCTCCGCAAAGACCGGGTTCAGCGCGGCGTAAAGCTCGCGGGCGATGTCGTAGGAGACGTTGAGAATGTCACGTTCCTGCGCCTGTGCAGGGGTGAAAAGCCCGGCGAGCGCAATGGCGGCCACGCCAAGGCTGTGCGGCAGACGGCGGGCAAGGGTGTAAGAAGCCATTTCAGGTTCCTTCCTGGGATGTTGTTCTGCCCCGCAAATGGTATGATTGTTCCTGAAATTGCAATGGATGTTGCCACGAAAGAAAATAAATTCCGGCATATTGCAGTAATGCGGGACGATTTGTCGCCTTCTGGCAATCGGACGCTGACTGCATTCGCTGCGGAAACGCAAAACAACCTCGGCCCATGCAAAACGCCCGGCCAAGAGGACCGGGCGCGCGATCTTTGCAGTGATTCCTGGCGTTAGCCGCCGAAATCGTCGAGCATGATGTCTTCGCGGTCCACGCCCAGCTCCAGCAACATGTTGATGACCGACTGGTTCATGATCGGCGGGCCGCACATGTAATATTCGCAGTCTTCCGGTGCGGGGTGGTTCTTCAGATATTCCTCGAACAGCACATTATGGATGAAGCCGGTATAGCCCTTCCAGTCATCCTCCGGCAGCGCGTCGGACAGGGCGACATGCCACTCGAAATTCGGGTTCTCGGCGGCGAGCTGGTCGAAATCCTCGACAAAGAACATCTCGCGCTTGGAGCGGGCGCCGTACCAGAAGCTGATCTTGCGGTCGGTCTTGATCCGCTTGAGCTGGTCGAAGATATGGCTGCGCATCGGGGCCATGCCCGCGCCGCCGCCGACGAAGATCATCTCCTTGTCGGTCTTGCGCGCGAAAAACTCCCCGAACGGGCCGGAGATGGTGACCTTGTCGCCCGGTTTCAGGTTGAAGATATAGGACGACATCTTGCCCGGCGGGATGCCGTCAGATCCGGGCGGCGGCGAGGCCACGCGGACATTCAGCATGATGATGCCCTTCTCCTCCGGATAGTTGGCCATCGAATAGGCCCGCTCGACCGGCTCCGCCACGCTGGATTCGTATTTCCACAGATTGAACTTGTCCCAATCCTCGCGATATTCCTCCGCGACGTCGAAATCCTTGTAGCTCAGCTTGTGGGGCGGTGCCTCGATCTGGATATAGCCGCCGGCGCGGAAATTCACGTCCTCGCCCTCCGGCAATTCCAGCACGAGCGCCTTGATGAAGGTCGCCACGTTGTCATTCGAACGGACGGTGCATTCCCATTTCTTGACGCCGAACACCTCTTCGGGGACAACGATGTCCATGTCCTGCTTGACCGAGACCTGACAGGATAGCCGGTCGCCATTCGCCGCCTCCCGCTTGGTGATATGGCTCTCCTCCGTCGGCAGGATGGAGCCGCCGCCCGACAGCACCTGCACCCGGCACTGCGCACAGGTGCCGCCGCCGCCGCAGGCCGATGAGACGAACAGTTTCTGCGAGGCAAGCGTCTGCAACAGCTTGCCGCCCGCCGGGACGGATATGGTCTTTTCGCCGTTGATGGTGATGTTGACGTCGCCGGACGAGACCAGTTTGGAGCGCGCCAGCAGAATGATCGTCACCAGCGCGAGGACGATGATGGTGAACAGCAAAATGCCGAGCGTGAAGGTTTCCATATCGCTGGACCCCTTTTCAGAGTTTCACGCCGGAGAAGGACATGAACGCCATGGCCATCAATCCAGCGGTAATGAAGGTAATGCCGAGACCCTGCAGGCCGTCGGGAATATCGGAATATTTCAGCTTCTCGCGCACCCCGGCCATCGCGGTAATCGCCAGCGCCCAGCCAAGGCCCGACGACATGCCGTAAACCACGGATTCGGGGAAGTTGTAATCCCGCTCCACCATGAACAGCGAGCCGCCCAGAATGGCGCAGTTCACCGTGATGAGCGGCAGGAAGATACCCAAAGCGTTGTAAAGTGGCGGGAAATATTTATCGAGCGCCATCTCAAGTATCTGGACCATCGCCGCGATGACGCCGATATAGCAGATCAGCCCCAGAAAGGTCAGATCGACATCCGGGAACCCGGCCCAGGCAAGCGCGCCGGGTTTCAGCAGATAGGTCAGCAGTAGATTGTTGGTCGGTACGGTGATGGCCTGCACCACCACGACCGAAATCCCCAGCCCGATTGCCGTGGAAATCTTCTTGGAGACGGCCAGAAACGTGCACATCCCAAGGAAGAAGGCGAGCGCCATATTCTCGACGAATATGGCCTTTACGGCGAGTGAAAGCAGCCCGTCCATCAATGCGCCTCGACCGTCTGAATGCGGAATTCACGTTCTTCGACCTGCTCCGGTTTCCAGGTCCGGAATGCCCAGATCAGCAGGCCGATCACGAAGAACGCAGATGGCGGCAGCAACAGCAGCCCGTTCGGCACATACCAGCCGCCGTTATTCACCGTTTCCAGAATGGTGATCCCGAACAGGCTGCCAGAGCCGAAAAGCTCGCGGATGAAGCCGACCAGCATCAGGATCAGCCCGTAGCCCAGCCCGTTGCCGACCCCGTCAAGGAAGGAGGCGACAGGCGGGTTCTTCATCGCGAACGCCTCTGCCCGGCCCATGACGATACAGTTGGTGATGATCAGCCCGACGAACACGGAAAGCGTTTTTGAGATCTCGAACGCATAGGCTTTCAGCACCTGATCGACCACGATCACAAGGCTGGCGATGATGACCATCTGCACAATGATGCGGATGGAGCTGGGGATCTGGTTGCGCAGGATCGAGATGAACATTGACGAGAATGCCGTCACGAAGGTCACGGCAATCGCCATCACCATCGCCACCTTCAGCGACGATGTCACCGCAAGCGCCGAACAGATGCCCAGCACCTGAAGCGTGATCGGGTTGTTGTCGACCAGCGGATCGACCAGCAATTCCTTGCGTGTCTGGCTGCTCATTCGATGTCTCCCGCTTTCAGTCGTTCAAGGAAGGGGGCATAGCCCTGCTCGCCCATCCAGAACCTTACCAGATTATCCACGCCGCGCGAGGTCAGCGTCGCGCCGGACAATGCGTCCACGAAATACTCGCCCCCCGCTGCTGGCGGGGTTTTCGCCACGGTGATCTGCAATTCGCCGTTCTCGTCATAGAGCTTCTTTTCGTTCCAGAGCGCGCGCCAGCGGGGGTTGTCCACCTCCGCCCCCAGACCCGGGGTTTCGGCGTGGTCATAGAATTGCAGGCCGAAAATCGTGTTCGCGTCCTCTTCAACCGCGATATAGCCGTAAAGCGTCGACCAAAGCCCATAGCCGTAGATCGGCAAAATGACCTTGTCCAAAGCTCCGGCATCGTCGCGCAGCAGGTAAACGGTCACATAATCAGACTGCCGCCCTATTCCGGCCGGGTCGTCCTCTAGCTCCCGCGACAATTCGGGATCATCCGCCGCAGCGCGGTCGTCGAAGCTTTGCGGGTCGAACTGGTCGGTGAACTGGCCCGTCGCCAGCTCCAGCACATGCGGTTCGAACGCGTCGAAGGCGGCGCCGATATCGGTGCCTTCTTCATAGGCACCGGCGACCTGAAGGATGTTGACCTGCTTGTCGCGAAGCTGGTTCTCGGCCTGTTTCGGGCGCAGCGCCACAGCCGCCGCCGACACGATCATCGAGGCCAAAAGGCACAGCGAGACCGCGACGATCAGGGTCTTTGCCACTGAATCGTTCGGCATGGCGAGGAAGCGCTGAATCGGGCCTTGCGGTTCGGAGTTCTGCTCAGACATGACGCTTTGCCCTCCGGCGGATATTGGCCTGCACGACGAAATAATCGATCAGCGGCGCGAAGACATTGCCGAACAGGATCGCCAGCATCATCCCTTCCGGGAAGGCCGGGTTCACGACGCGGATCATCACCACCATGAAGCCGATCAGCGCGCCGTAGATATAGCGGCCCAGATTGGTGTGGCTGGCCGACACCGGCTCCGTCACCATGAAGACCAGCCCGAAGGCGTAGCCGCCGACGACAAGATGCCAGTACCACGGCATTGCGAACATCGGGTTCGTATCCGATCCGATCAGGTTCAAGAGCGAGGAAAACGCGATCATCCCGCCCAGACAGCCGACCACAAGCCGCCAGTTTGCGATCTTGGTCACCAGCAGGAAGGCCAGCCCGATAAAGGCGGCAATCGTCGATGTCTCGCCGAGACTGCCCTGAATGGTGCCGATAAAGGCGTCCATCCAGGTCACGCCATTCGCAACCAGTTGCTGATAGCCCTCGGACGCCGACACGGCGAGCGCCGTGGCGCCTGAGAACCCGTCGACCGGTGTCCAGATCGTGTCGCCCGACATATAGGCCGGATAGGCGAAATACAGGAATGCGCGGCCCACAAGTGCCGGGTTCAGGAAGTTCTTGCCGGTGCCGCCGAAGACCTCTTTGCCGATGACCACACTGAAGGAAATGCCAAGCGCCACCTGCCACAGCGGCACGGCGGGCGGCAGGATCAGCGTGTAGAGCATCGAGGTGACGAGGAAACCTTCGTTGACCTCATGCTTGCGGACCGTGGCGAAGATGACCTCCCAGATGCCGCCAACCACCAGCGTGGTGATGTAGATCGGCAGGAAATAGGTCAGCCCGTGCATCATGTTGGCAAACGGGTTCGCCGGGTTAAACCCGATGCCAAGCGCCTCCATCAGCCCCGCACGCCAGCCCGACGGGCCAAGGGTCTGGATCGCCGTATTGACCTGAAGCCCGGTATTATACAGCCCGAACAGGATGCAGGGGATCGTCGCGATGACCACATAGGTCATGATCCGCTTCATATCGATATAGGATCGCGCATGCGGCGCGGCCGTCGTCACCGTCTTGGGTGTGCAGACGAAACTTTCCACCATCTCATAGACGGGGAAGAACTTCTCCCATTTGCCGCCTTTCAGGAAATGCGGCTCAATGCGGTCAAAGAAATTGCGTAGACCCAAGGGCTAGCCCTCTTTTTCGATCTTGGTGAGGCAGTCGCGCAGCGCGAGACCATATTCATATTTTGCCGGACAGGCAAACCCGACCAGGCCGAGATCCTCCTCGTCCAGTTCGAGCACGCCAAGCGCCTGCGCCGTGTCCGTATCCATGACGAGAAGCGCACGCAAGAGTTGCGTCGGCAGGAAATCCTGCGGCATCAGTTCCTCGAACGTGCCAAGCGGCACCATTGCCCGGCGGCCACCGTTGAGATTGCTGGTGAGCGCATAGAGCTTTTTCGAGAAGGCAGAGCCCAGCACCGGCTGAAAAGCGTATTTCGAGGGCATGGGACGGATCCAACCCAGCGGGATCTGCTTGTGATCTTCCTCGATCAGCGTGACCTGACGCGCGTAGCGGCCCAGATAGGCCGACGGCCCCTCCCCCGCCCTGCCACTGAGGATGGAGCCGGAGATCAGGCGCGCCGGAACATCCGCGTTGACCTCGCCCCGTGCGATCTCCTCAAGGGAGGCACCGGCAATCGTGCGGATCAGTCGGGGATTGTCGCAAAGTGGCCCGCTGAGCGAGATCACGCGGGATGCGTCAAAAAGTCCCGTCTCCAGCAGCCGCCCGATGGCGATCACGTCGTGAAAACCGATTGTCCAGACGAATTTGTCGGCGGCAGGCGGTTCGAGGAAATGCATATGCGTGCCAGCAAGACCCGCCGGATGCGGACCGGAGAACGCTGCCGCCGTGACGCCGGGATGTTCCGCCCCGGGCAACGCCTCGCCCTCGGCGTGGCAGAGATAGGTTTTGCCTTCGGTCAGCAGCGTGATCGCGGCAAGGCCACGGGCAAACGAATCGCCCGCGTCCCGGATGATCTCCGCCGCATCGCCGGCCAGCGGCTCGGTATCCATCGCGGTGACGAAAATTGCTGCCGGACGCGTCTCGGGTGCGGGAATCTTCGAATAGGGCCGGGTGCGGAAAGACGTCCAAAGCCCTGCGGCGCAGAGCTTTTCTGCCAGCCCCTCGGCGCTGGTTTCATTGCCCACAGCGGAAAAATCGACCGGAGGGGCGGCGTTTTCATCCACCTCGATCTCGACGCTGATCAGCATCCGGCGCGCGCCGCGATTGATTGCCTTCACGCGCCCCGAAACCGGCGATACGATCTGTGCATCGGGCGTATCCTTGTGGACCATGACCGGCGCACCTGCACCGATAACGTCCCCCTCCTCGACCGCAAGCCGGGGTTTCAGACCCAGATAATCTGCGCCAAGAATGGCAACGGTCGTGATGGCGGGACCGTCCCCGATCCCTACACCCGGCGCGCCAAGCACCGGAACATCCAGACCTTTTCGTAGCTTGAATTGCTGCACGTCTGCGTCTTCCTGATCGTTCTTTATTCTCATGCCCCACCACTAGAGTGGAAAAACCGTCTGGACCATCCCGCAAAAAGCCTGTTGAATCCGGCGACGATGTTGCAAAAAAGCCCTGAATCGACTCGATGGTCAATCAAATAACTGTCTACCGGAGGCCTCCGCTTTGGCAAATCTAACGACGATGTCGCGCCGCAACTTTCTTATCATGCCGCTGGTGCTGGCCGCGTGCAAGGCGAACGCCGCCGTGATCGAGACTTCGGGTGCGACGATGGGCACGACATATAATGTCGCTGCAATCGACCCGGACAACGCGATCAGCCAGCAGGACTTGCGCGGCGCGATCGAGGCCGCGCTGGCCGAGGTGAACGCGCAGATGTCGAACTGGGATGCAAGTTCCGAAATCTCGCGCTTCAACGCACAGGGTGCGGGTGCCGCACAGATGTCCGACGGGCTGGCGCGGGTCATGGCAGCAGCGCAACAGGTGCATCTGGAAAGTGACGGTCAGTTCGACGTCACCGTGGGTCCGCTGATCGACGTCTGGGGCTTCGGTGCTGGTCAGGCGCGCGTTACCGCGCCGAGCGACGACGAAATCGCCGCTGCGCTGGAAATCTCCGGGCAGGAACGGCATCTGCGCTTGCAGGGCAAGCAGCTTGAGAAATCAGCGCAAGGCGTGGAAATCTACCTCTCCGGCATCGGCAAGGGCTATGGTGTGGACCGTGTCGCTGACGCAATCGCCTCGCTTGGTTTGACCGATTACATGGTCGAAATCGGCGGTGATCTGTACACATCCGGGCGCAACGCACAGGGCATGTCATGGCGCATCGGGATCGAGACGCCGGATGTCACCGGACGCTCGGTGCTGAAAGTCGTCGGTGCGTCGGATCTCGGCATGGCGACCTCCGGCGATTATCGCAATTATTTCGAACAGGACGGCGTGCGGTATTCGCATCTGATCGACCCCCGCACCGGGCGGCCGATCACCCATAAGACCGCCTCCGCTACGGTCATGACCGAAAACGCAATGCTGGCGGATGGCTGGGCGACGGCGATGCTGATTCTGGGCCGTGAGCGGGGGCTGGAAATCGCCGAGCGGAACGACCTCGCCGTGATGTTCGTTGAACGGAACAGCGGATCGGATCAGCCATTCGCGATCACGCAAAGCAGCCGCTTCGCGGAATTGCAGGCCTGATCCGGCAATAAGACCGGCTTGCGGCGCACGCTGCAGGCCGGAGCACCTTGAGGAGAGACCCATGACCACATTCCTGCTTGCATTCGGCCTTCTGATGCTGGTCATGCTGGGAATGGCGCTTGGGGTCATTTTCATGGGCAAGACGATCAAGGGAAGTTGCGGCGGGCTGAACGCGATTTCAGGCGCAGATCATTGTCTGGTCTGCAACAAGGAAATCGACCCGGACAGCCCGCTGCGCGAGCGCCTGCAATGCCCGCGCGCCCGCAAGATGATGGAACGCGCCGGAACGGATGAAGGCAACGCGGCCTAGGCCAGCGGAATAAAGCCTACGATCAGCAGACATATGACCGCGATCAGCCCGAACAGCCACAGCTGCCACGCGGGCGCCTCTTCTTTCCAGGCCCGGCGGTATCGGTAGCCAGCCAGACAGGCGGCGACGAAAATCAGCGTGGCGACAGGCGAAGACAGGGTCAGATCGGCCAAGACAGCGAAAATCCTTGCATGAAGGCAATGTGTGTATTCTCATTGCCACTATGGCAAACAGACATTCAAGCGTGGAGCCAGATCAATGCCTGAATCCTATCGACCGCCATTGCGCAAGGACGACAAGTCCGAACAGAGCCACAGCCAGACCACGCAGAGCAATATCTCGGTGATGAAGGCCACGGTGCAGGATGTGCTGGACCGCAAGGGCGGCAAGCTGATTTCTGTCCGCCCGCAGGATGGTCTGCAAGTCGCGGTCGAGGCGTTGCGCGATAACCGGATCGGGGCGCTTGTGGTCACCGACGCGAACGGCGCGCTTCAGGGGATTTTGTCGGAGCGCGACATCGTCCGCAAACTCGCCGATGCACCGGGCCGGACATTGGGCCACAATGTCGAGGATATCATGACCTCGAAGGTGGAGCTGTGTAAGCCGGATGAGCTTCTCGTCTCCGTCCTGCGCCGCATGACCGAGGGCCGGTTCCGTCACATGCCGGTTGCGGATGACAGCGGCTTGCTGGGCATTGTCACCATCGGCGACGTGGTCAGCCACCGGCTGAACGAGCTGGAACATGAGGCCTTGCAGCTCAAGCAGCTTATCGTCGGCTGAACGGCGCGGACAGGCGCGCCGCTAACGCTCGACCGGCTGGCTCGCCGCGGCTTCGATCTCAAGCTGTCTTTCGCGGTGAAAGACGTAGATGCCCGAGGCGAGGATGATCGCCGTTCCCAGCATGGTCAGCCCGTCGGGGATTTCGCTGAAGAACAGGAACCCGACCAGAGTCGCGCCGACGATTTCCAGATATTGGAACGGGGCCAGCAGGCTCGCCTCCACCTTGCTGAACGCATAAGTGATAGACAGAAACGCCATCATCGCCAGCACCCCGGCCAGCAGGAGCAGCAGATAGGCCCAGACCGGCAGGTCCAATAACCCGCTTGGCTGACCGGTGACTGCCACGATGACGATCTGGACCAGCAGCAACAGCCCGGCCGCAAAGATCGACGCCCCGAACTGAAAGCTGAGCGCTGAGCGTTTGCGCGTCGATTTGCGCATCACGATCATATTCAGCGCATAGGCAAACGCGCCCAGAACCGGCAGCAGCGCAACCGGCCCGAACGCCGCGAAATTCGGCCGGATCACGATCAGCGCGCCGATCAGCCCGACCGCAACAGCGGCATAACGGCGCGGCCCCGGCACCTCGCCCAGAAGCGGCCCGGCAAGCAGCGTCAGCAGCAGGGGTTCGACAAAGAAAATCGCAATCGCCGTCGCGATCGGCATGACGGCGAAAGCTGTCACCAGACACAGCGTCACCACGCCGAGCATGACCGCCGAGATCAGCGACGCCAGCGAAAAGATGGACCCCGACAGATGCCGCCGCATCACATAGGCGACCGGCACGAACAGAGTGGCCTGCGCTATGGTCCGCCCGAGCGTGACCTCAAACGGCGTGATGATCGCCGTCAGCAGCTTGGAGATCGCATCGCCCAGTGGCAGCAGGATCATTGCGACGCACAGCACGGCGATGCCGATACGTTTTTCGGTTGCCGCGTTCGGGGCGGTCGTCGGTCGGTTCATAAAACCTCCTCTGGCACCCTTGGCCGGTGCTGGAACAGGTCCGGGCGTACAGGACAGGATTTCACGCAAACACACCGGATGACGCCATCATCCCGCAGGCCGAGCCGTAGTGAACCGCCCTGCCCGCGTCAAGTTGCGGATAAACCATGTGTTGTCAGGGCAATGGAATAAATTCGTCCCGGTCGCCCGCAGGCAGATCGAATATCCCCTGCCCCCAGTTTTCGGCGCGCCATTGCTCTTTCGCTGCCTCAATCTTTTCGCGGCTGGAGGCAACGAAGTTCCACCAGATATAACGCGGCCCGTTCATCGTCGCCCCGCCGAGCGCCATGAGCCGCGCGCCTTGCGGACCTGCCTGAACGGTAATCTTGTCGCCCGGGCGGAACACCATCATCCGGCCTTCCTCGAAGACCTGCCCGGCGATATGCACCTCGCCTTCGGTGATATAGAGGCCGCGATCCTCGTGATCGTCGGGCAGCGGAAATCTGGCACCGGGGTTGAGCGTGACGTCCAGATAGAAGGTCTCCGAATATAGCGTCGCCGGTGCGGTCTCGCCATAGGCATGACCAAGGATCAGCCGCGCGCTGACCCCGTCCGCTTCGATCAGCGGCAGGGCGTCCTTGCCGTGATGTTCGAAAATCGGCTGCATGTCCTCGCGATCTTCCGGTAACGCGATCCATGTCTGAATGCCGAACAGGCTGTGCGGTCCCTGCCGGGCGGGGCTGCTGGTGCGTTCGGAATGCGTCACGCCCTTCCCGGCAACCATCCAGTTGAGCGCACCGGGACGGATCACCTGATCCGAACCGATGCTGTCGCGATGATGGAAATCCCCGCGATAGAGATAGGTCACCGTCCCCAACCCGATATGCGGATGCGGTCGGACATCGATCCCCTGCCCGGTCAGAAACTCCGCAGGTCCTGCCTGATCGAAGAAGATGAACGGCCCGACCATCTGGCGTTTCGGCGCAGGCAGGGCGCGCCGGACCTCGAACCCGCCGAGATCGCGGGCACGGGGGATAATCAGGGTCTCGATCGCATCCACCCCGACATCGTCCGGGCAACCTGGCTCAAGCGCTGGATTCCAACTCATGACAAACACCTTCTTTTGCGGGTCCTTTGCGGGGGACCTGAAACGGAAGCGATGTGAAAGCGCCGGGGTTCCAGCCGCGACGGATTTTTACCCCTGAGGCTATGGGGCCAGCACCACAGCGCGTCACATTGTTTCAGGGGCGGAATGGCCAGCCCGACGGCAGAGGACGTCGATCTGTGTTAAATACGCAAGCCCATTGAGGATAAAATATTGATGTAAAATAATAACTTAGAACGAAAATTGATTAATTTTCACGTCGCCACGGAAATTGTTCTATATGGTCATATATTGTAAATTTATCTGGCATATTTTGTTCAAATGCGTGATTATGCCGCCGGGCGGCGCGGTTCCCAAGTGAATCAGGTGCCATTGTGCGGCGCATTGCTCGGCAATTCAGCGGTCGGTTCAGGCTGACCTGCAGTGGCAACGGGGCGCATCCCGCGCATTTTGCGCGTGGCAGAACAGGACGGACGCGGCACCAATGACGGAGTATCTGGCTGGCATCGGCATCAAATCGACGCCGATCAGCGGCGATCTGACCACCCACCACCACAACACCCCGCCAATTGAAAAAAGCCTGCACTATCTAATCGGGCAACATATGCAACTTTTCCGGGGTCAGATGGGTTGCTGTTCAAAGGGAACCAATGGGGACGCGAAAAGCGCTGGATCGAAAGATGAATTTGTAAAAATGTCCCAGAGCATAGCCTCCGGCACTCCGCTTCGGCCAACTCCGCGCATGGATCAAGAGCGTCGGCGCGCGAAAGGTGGCGCGGCGGTCGAAGCGCGGGGGATATAATGCACCTCAAAGCAATAATCTGGGACATCGACGGCACGCTCGTCGACAGTGAACCTCTGCATTTGCAAGCGCTGAGACATGTATGCAGCGGCTACGGCGTGGACATATCCGATCTGTCAAACGACCATTTCCTCGGCGTTACCGTCAACGCGGTCTGGGATGCGCTTCACGAACGGTTTCCGCAGGATCTGGAGTTTTCGACCTGGCTCGAACAACTTAACAGGTTCTATATTGCGAATATCAGCGGCCTGCGCGCAATGCCCGGAGCAGCCTCGACCATTCGCCGGATCGGTCTGGCCGGGTTGCGGCAGTGTGCGGTTTCCAATTCCAATCGCGCCATCGTTGACGCAAATCTCGAATTTCTTGGCATCTCGGACATGATGGACCACACGGTCAGCCTCGACGATGTCTCGCAGGGCAAGCCGAATCCGGAGCCTTATCTGACTGCGCTGGAAAAGCTGCGGCTACGCGGCGCCGAAGCGCGCGTGGTGGAGGACAGCCCGGCAGGTGTGCAAAGCGCCCAGAAGGCACGAATTCCGGTCATCGGATTTGGTGAGCAGCCTCTGGATGTGCGCTTCCGGGTGCAGGCGCTCAGTGAAATTCCGCGCCTGCTTTTTGGGCCTCAGCCGGGCAATCACGTCGGTGCCAAGATCGAAAACTGGTAAATACCGGTTGCGTCCCGTTATCATATGTTCGAGCGTGGCTGTTAATGCGCGCGACGAAGCAGGTGATTGTAATGGACGGCATTGTCGGAAAGAAACTCCCGGCTACATTGCGCAGAAAAGAAATTCTGTCCGCGCTGCAAAAAGATGGCCATATTAATATCGTTGATTTCGCAGAGAAATTAGGCGTTTCCGATATGACCGTGCGTCGCGATCTTGAATCTCTCGCGGAAGAAAAGCTGGTCGTGCGGACTCATGGCGGTGCGCATCTGCCGGGCATGTTCGAGGACGCAACCCCCGGTCGCTTTGAGCGAAATTCGACTGACCGGCGCGCCTTAAATCGCGATAAAAAACAACGGATTGCAAGGGCGGCGCTAGGCTGGGTTCAGCCGCACACCACGATTGCGCTCGACATTGGAACCACAGCCTACGAACTCGCGACGCTGATGACTGATTCGAGTGTCCGGATCGTGTCGACCTCGCTGCCGATCCAGATCGCATTGGCCGAGCGGAATATGTCTGTTTTCGCCCCCTGCGGACAAATCGGCGGGATTGAACCCTCCATAAGTGGAGCGCAGACCATATCTTATCTGCAGAATTTCAATTTTGATGTTTGCTTTCTTGGAGTTGCAGGAATTACGCTCGGCGGTATGTTTGATTTTTCCTTTAATGATGCAGAGATCAAGAAGGCAATTATCAAGCACACTTCGAAACGGGTTTTGTTGGCGGACAGCTCTAAATTCGGCATGAATTCTTCTGTTCGCGTTTCCTCCTTCGATCAGATTGACGCGCTGATAACCGATGCGGAGCCGCCCGGTCCGCTATGCGCACAACTGCAGCAGGCGGGCACCGAGATCATTATCGCCGGGTTCTGAACGCCGCAACGCCCGGCGGAACCTGTTGAAATTGGTCGGCATCTTGGAGGTTTCCCGCCCAAAATGCCGACAAATGGCGACCCGTTACCGGGTCCCCTACCCTATGTTATTGGATCGCCGCCGCCTCGGCCTCGCGCATGACGCGCAACAGGTTGCCACCCCAGAGCTTGGCCAGATCTTCCTCCGAATAGCCGCGCTCCAGCAGGCCAGCGGTAATATTCGGTGTCTCAGCCACGTTGTCCCAGCCTTCAACGCCGCCGCCGCCGTCAAAATCGCTGGAGATGCCGACGTGATCGATCCCGGCGACCTCAACCGCATGGTCTATATGGTCAAGGAACTGCGCCAGCGTCACATCCTGATAACGTTCATAGATGCGTGCCCGTTCGCGCCCGTATTCCTCCATCTTCTCGGCAGAGGCAGCACGCCGGTCCGCCGAACTGGCAAGGCCCATGCGTTCCTGCAACAAGGCGACCGCCTCCGTGATCTGCGGATCGACCTCGGCGAGGTAGGACCGGTAGGCCGTGATCTGCGCCACGCCATTATCATCGCGGATCGCCATCAACTGTTCATCGGTCAGGCCACGCGGGTTGTCATAAACCCCTTGCGCCGTCGAATGCGAGGCGAGGATCGGTGTGCGCGATACCTCCATCGCGTCGGCGGCGGTCTTGGGGCCGACATGGCTGATATCGACCATGATGCCGTTGTCATTCAGCCCCGCCACCAATGCCCGGCCAAGATCATTGAGGCCCGGGTCCTCGCCATCACCACGCGCGGAAGACGGGTTGGACGAGCCACCGAACTGGTTATGCCCGAAATGGGTGATCGACGCGTAACGCACCCCACGATCCGCCCACATTGCAACACGCTCCGTCACCTCTTCCGGCGTGGTGCCCAGCGGATAGCTGTTTTCCATCCCGATCAGCGCGATCAACTTGCCTTCGGCATTCAGCGCCTCGACCTCGTCAGCCGTGGTTGCAAGGCCGATTTTCTCCGGATTGGCCCGCAGCATTCGCTGAATGCCGAGATATTTCTCTTCCGCCGCATCAATCGCGGTTGCGTAACCTTCTTCGGTCAAATCTCCCTGCGGGATATAAACGATGAAAAAACCTGCATCGAGGCCGCCGATGCGCATCGACGGCAGATCGACCTGCGCCGTGTTAATGACGCCGGGATCGAGCGCGGCGGTGCCGTAATTCGCGCCGATATCGACATGGGTGTCCATGGTCAGGAAACCATCGTGAATCGCCATCACTTCGGTATCGCCAAGGACCGCTTGCGAAAGCGCCGGTCCGGCGGTCAGGGCCAGAACGGACGCGGTAAACAGGGAAGCATTACGACGCATATCAAATCTCCTCGTGAAACATTTCAGCAAACTGTCCCGGCAGCCCCGCCGAGGACCTGCCGTTATGGACAGGTTTGCCCGTTTTGTTCTGCCAATCAAGTGTCATCGGTTCCGGCCAGCGCCGCATGTTTGGCCGATGTCGGAACGGGCTTGGCTGTTACCGATCCGTTTCGGCGATCAACTGTCGCAGGACAGCTTCCTTTGCGGGGAAAACATGTTCGGCGTTGTGATGGTCCAGGATGAACTGCCGCGCCCGGTTGCAAAGCTGGGCCGCTTCCTGCGGATGGTCGAAGGCCCAGGACACCATCTCGGCAATCTCCTCGGGATCGTCCATATCGACAATGATGCCGTTTTCCATATCCTCGATCAGCTCCGTGACCGGGGCTGTGTTCGAGGCGATGATGAGACATCCCAAAGCCATCGATTCCGACAGCGACCATGAGGTCACGAAGGGTTCCGTGAAATAGACATGGGCCGAGGACGCCTGAAGGATGCGGGTATATTCCTCACGCGGCAACATCGCGTTCATATGAATCCGTCGATGATCCAGATCGAGATCGTCGACCATTCGCAGCCACCAACTGTCACCGTCCGGCAGAGAATCTCCGTAGGCGACCGAGTTATTGGCGATGATAACCGCATCAAAATCGTCGCGTTGTTGTTGAAGCAGCTCCAGCCCACGCAGGAACTGCGGAAAACCGCGCAAGGGCTCCATCCCGCGGGTGGCATAGGTGACGATATGGCGGTCTTTGGGAAGCCTGACCCAGTCCAGATCAATCCGGGCATCCGGGTCCGGCGCGTGCAGCCTGCAATCGACACCATCCGAAATAACCGTCATCTGGCGGCGCAGCACGGGCGGAAAGCGGCTGGCCTGAAACTCAGTCGGACACCAATTTGCATCCGCCAGATCGAATTCACCTGCAATCGGCAGATTTCGCATGCGGTCTGACACCATCGCCAAGCCGGGCCGGGGCGCTTCGTCCTTCCCGGTCGCCCAGTTGCGCTTGGTGTAGTACCATTCGTGATAGGCGATATATTTGCATTCGGGCCAGACATCCTTGACGCAAAGCCCGACACCCCAACCGACATGCGCCATGACCAGATCCGGGACATAGCCCTCGGCATAGTGCATACGATACAGAAGATCGGAGGCGCTGATGCAGTTCGTTGCCGCGTAATCCAGAATATGCCGGACATCATTCCTGTTCTTGATAACCGTCTCGCGAAGCCGGAACCAGCGGGTCCGGACCCCGTCCTCCTCCGTATCGACGCCGTCGCCACCATGCGCAAAGGTGACATCCCATCCCTGCCGTGCAAGCCACTTGCCCAGGAACTCGAACTGCGCAGGACTCGACAGATGCAGGAACAGGATTTTCGGTCTGGCAGCATTGATACGGGCCGGGGCTTCATCCGTCATAGCGGCTCTCTCTCGCCCGATTTGGTCAGCAGATGCCAGCCCTGTGATACCGCCTCGATCATACCGCCGAGCGCGCTGACATTTTCGAGGGCCAGTAGGCGGCCATAGACCGTATCGAGGCTGAGGCGATCTTTCAGACAGACATAGATCACCCCGCCATCGCGCGAATCCATCTGGTAGACAAAGGGCAGCGCCGCCAGCAGCGCGTCCTCAATCGCAGGTGAACGCGCGTCCCCCGCAATGAGCAACGGGGCATTCAGGCCTGACAGCGATTTGCCCAGCCCGCTCAGCGGGTTTCGTCCTGACAGCTCAGCCAAATTCGGATCGTCCAGCTCCATGACGATGCCATCGAATTGCTGTCGCGGCCCACGGGTTTCGGCCCCGATCAGGTCAACGTCACAAGGTTTCATGACGGACCCGAGACCCAGCATATCTGTCGCCTGCACCGGCCAGCCCTCCGGCCGATAGGACAGTTTCAGATTGGTCAGCATCGCCAGAAGCGCGACCGCAAGCCCTATCCGGCGCGGCGACCGGATCAAGACATGGCCCATACGGCAGGTTCCAAGCAATATTGCCAGAATCTCCATATCCCGTGGGCAGAGCGGGCGGCCCGGATCATGCACGTCGAGCCGTGCGAGAACCGGGCGCTTTGCATCGTCGCCCCTCAGCTCCACTTCATTCATGGTTTTGAAAGCCAGCGGCCCGGATGCGGCACCATCCCCGCCGGTGCGCGGGCAATCGAAAAGCGCGTTTGCAATCCCGGCGAGACGATCCGCAGCCTGTTGGCTGGATGCCCGCAGCCAGTTACGCTGAAAGCTGGTCAGCCAGGCAAACGGATCGGCGCGGTCAAGAAGCTCGAACGCCTGCTGGGCGGCGATCGCAAGCTTGCCGTCCAACGTCATCTCGCGCTTCTCTCCGGCCAGATCGGTCCCGATCAGGTCGATTTCACCGGCGCGGTAAACATTGCGCAGAACCGGCCCGGTATGTGGCGACCGCTCTTTCCAGTTGACCCGGATATGCCGCGCCCCGCTTATCACCGGATTGAACAGATGATGCCGCCATTCCCCGATCCGTACCGAAATGATCCGCAGCGGCAGGCCAAGCGCCGCCGCCGAGACGACATTATCCACCGGATTGGACAGCGCCTCGTCCAGTATCCTGACCGCCGCTCGGGCCAGAGAATTATCAATGCTCGCCTCTGCAGAATGAAGCCGCAACCTCGGGTCGTCATAGCTGAGCAGCCGATGGGACATGGCAACAGACCTTTCAGGAAGAGGAAGGCGACGGCGGGTCATCGCCCTCGCCGGATTGATCGGATTTGACACGCTCGACCATCTGCGCCGCCAATGACGCTGCCGTCATGTCTTCGGTGAAGGAGAAGCTCGTCACGGCGGTCCCGAAGCGGCGCTCCAGTTCAAGCCGCAGTTCAAGCGCCATCAGGGAGTCGATGCCGTAGCGGCTCAGCGGGCGCTGAGGCTCGAATTGCTCGACCGGCATGCGCATGATGCCGGACAGGATGCGGCACATCTCCGCCTCGGTCAGGGCGATTGCCGCAGGCCAGTCCAGCGCACGAATATCCTCGGTCAGCGCGGCGAGGCTACGCATGTCGAACGCCGCTGCGGGAACCAGCCGCGCGTAGAGATTTTGTCGGAATGCAGGCAGGGCCGGCGCCAGCTGCACCCAATCGACCGGCGCAAAGCTGTAATTCTGCGGCGGATGCTCACGGATCGTCTTCTCAAGTTCCGCAATCACCTGACCCGAGCGCAGGAAGCCAATGCCCTCCATCTTCGAAAGCTGCGCCGCCACAACCGCATTACGGGTCAGATGGCCGGCATCGTCGACCGGCCCCCAGCCAAATGCGGATACCGGGAAGCCTTCCTGCCGAAGCTGATCGGCCAGCGCATCGACAGCCGCATTGGCGGCACTGTAGGCAGCCTGTCCCGGATTGCCGAGATGGGACGCGATGGAAGAGAAGAAGATGACGTGATCCGGCGCGACCCGCCCATCCCGCAGCAACCCTGCCAGCCGGGCGGCAACGGTCAGCTTGGCGTCGATGACCTGACGCGCCTCTGGCCCGTCGACATCCTTCAACAGCCGGTCACGCAGGATCATCGCGGCGTGGATAATCCCGCCAACGCGGCGACCCTGCCCGGACAGTCCCTCAAAGAACCCGGTCAGCGCGGCGTGATCCGTCGCGTCAACGGCATGGATGGACAGCCGCGCCTCGGCTTCAGCCCAGCGACCGGGTTGGCCGGACCCCGGCTTCACCTCGCCCGAACGGGAGAGAAGATGGACATGGGCCGCGCCGGAGTTGAGCAACCATTGCGCCACGGCCAGACCCAACCCCCCGGTCCCGCCGATAATGACCCAATCATCGCGAATTGGCCTCGTCCTGCCACGCCGCGCGCCGCGTGCGGGTGTCATCACGATCTTGCCGGTGTGGCGCGCGGATAGCATGTGACGGAATGCTTCCTCCGCCATCCCTGCGGAAAAACGTGTGACCGGGATCGGTCGCAGATGACCATCGGCGAAACCCGCCCGAATGCCCTCCATAATCTCTGAAATCCGGCTCGGACTGGCCGCAAGCCGCTGGTCTAGGTCCAGCCCATAATAGCTCAGATTGCGAGAGAAAGGCCGCAGGTCCATCGGCGTGCCTTCCAGATAATCCCGTTTGCCTAGTTCGACAAATCGCCCGAACGGCGCGAGACAGCCGACCGAGCGTTGCATCGCTTCGCCCGACAGGCTGTTCAGGACAACATCCACGCCTTTGCCGCCGGTGGCCCTCATGACCTCACCCGCGAAAGACAGATCGCGGCTGTTGAACGCGGCATCGGCCCCATAGGCGCGCGCCAGCGCCCGCTTTTCCACGGTTCCAGCGGTCGCAAGGACCTGTGCCCCAATCGTCCGTGCAATCTGAATAGCCGCAAGGCCCACTCCACCAGCACCGCCGTGGATCAGCACCGTTTCGCCCGGCATGATCCGCGCCAGATTGATCAGCGCCTCCCATGCCGTCACGAACGCAACCGGAATGCTGGCGGCGGTCTCCGCCGAAATGCCGTCCGGTATCCCAAACAGCGCCGCCTCGGGCAGTACCAGACGGGATGCGAAGGCCGCGCGGGCAAACCCCATCACCGGCGTACCGGGGCGCAATCTGGTCTTTGCACCGCCGCGCCGGACGATCCCGGCATATTCCATTCCCATCCCCGCACCAGAGGCCCCGGCCTCAAGAATGCGTTCGGACAAAAGACCGCGCGCGCTCATGACATCGCGAAAGTTCAACCCGGTGGCCAGCACCTCGACCTCGACATCTTCCGGGCCGAGACGTGGCTTGCGGGCCGGACCCCATTCCAGCGTATCCAGCCGGCCCGCGATGCGCTGCCGCAACTGCAGGACCGGCGCGATAACCGGCCGGGTCGGCAGTCGCGTCAGCCGCTCGGCCAGCAGCCGCCCCTCACGCAGATGCAGCACGCTTTCCTGATCCGACCAGCGGAGAAGCCGTGCAAGCTCCGAGGCCGTATTACCCCCCACTCCGTCATGCAGGGCGATGAAGCGAACCGAATGATCGCCATATTCATTCGCGGCACTGACACAGGCCGACCGCAGGGCCGCCGCAAAGGGCTTGAACCCGGCGCTGCCCGGTTCCCCATTCACGGCGATCAGCACCAATGGCAACGATGATTGCGGGATGATGCTGCGCAGTTGAACCAGAAGCGCGGCAATCTGCTGCGCCAGATCGAGGCCCGGTTGCCAATCGCAGAACAGAACCCGATGGGTCGCCTGATCGGGCGAGCTGTCCGGATGCCCTGCCCAGTCTATCGCCGCAGAAACCTTGTCAGGCAGTGGCGCGGCGAGGGCCGGGCGCACGGATGCTGGCTGGCAAGGCCCTGTCGTCATTGGTTTACGGCGGACATTAACCTCAAGAGCCACGCCCGCATCGTCGAGATACCCGGTTGCTGATCCCATAGGGGAGGCGGCACCCGGGCTAAAATCGGGGGCAGCGATACCAATCAACAACCCGCCCGGTGCCAGCGCCTCCTCCGCCTGAACGGCAGCCGCATTTTGACCGGCGGCGAGCACCACGTCGAAGCCGCCCGGCTCGGGCGCCTCGACATAGAAAGCCGCCAGATCTGGGGGCAGAAGCTGTGCGAGCAGGCTGCGTTCCTCAGCCGTAAATGCCGTGACCCCAATCCGGTCGATCCGGCCGCTGGACGCCAAGCGGCGCAGCAAATCCATATCGGGCATACCTGACAGCAACAGGCTGAAACGCTCCGTCTCAGGCCATTTGCGCTGCAACTCAGCAGCGATCAGGCCGAAGCGGGCCCATATCCGGCGCTGCACCGAACCGAACCGCGCGACATCCTGGCCTGCCTCATTTGCTGCCCGCAGCATCAGGGCGCGCAGATTATCGGCCAGATCGGGCGCCATATCCAGAACCGCCCTCAAGGCCACATCCGTTTCCGGCCCGGCAAGACCACCCTGCCCCCGAAACGCCCTGATCGCCCGGCTGATCGGATTGTCCGGCGCTTCAGCCAGCGGGGCCAATCGCCCGACAATCCGGGCAGGCATCCGCCAACCGACCGGCAGAACCACCTTCTGCCCATCCTCACGCAGCCTGATCAGGCGTGTGGCGATCCGGTCCGGGGTCATGCGGCGCGCCGCATCGGGCCAGACCACGGTGAAATCCGCCTCTGCAATCCGCGCAGCCAATACCCCGTCCCGGTCATAAAGATCGACCTGAACGACCAGAGACCGCTGCCGCGTCCGCAGCAGCTTTAAACCTGCATGTGTTATACATGCCCCATGCTTCAACAGCAGCAGATGCTCGATCCGGGTCGGCAGTAGGACCGCATCTTCACGAATCAACCGGGTCAACGCCTCATCCGCGCGGGCTTTTCCGGAAAGCGCCATCGCCGCCAGACCATGAAACGCCGCATCAAGCGCAGTCGGGTCGAGGACGAATTTTTCACCGATCAACGGTTCAGACAACGCAACCCGGATCGTGCTGCGATTTCGCGCGGATACTGCCGCCATTCGCCGGAAAGCGGGACCATAGGACAGGCCGCGGGCGGACAGGACGTCATAAACATCATCTGCGGGCAACAGCCCCTCGCGCAGAGGGCGGGCCGGGGCGGACACCGAAGCATCACCCCGACGCAAGACCCCTCGCGCAACGATCAGCCAGTCGGTCCGGGTCAGCCGGGGCCGCCGCGAAATGGTGATATTGCCGGTCGCCAAATCGACCTCAGTCCGGATGCGCACGCCGTCACCTTCGATCACGGTCGGGGCCAGGATGTCGAAATGCTGAAGCTCGACCGGATGATCCGGCCAAAGCTCCGAGCCCGCAGCAAGCGCCATTTCGACAAGCACGGCACCGGCAAGCACGATCTCCTGATTGAGCTTGTGATCGGCCAGCCAAACCGGCCCGGTCGGGGTCAGATCCCGTACCCAGACCGGGCTATCCTGGTCAGCACGCTTCCCGGTGAGGTAGCGGGGTCCGAGTTCGCTCCACGCATCCAAACCGTCCGGGGTCAGGCGGCTGCGATATTCACGCTCATCCCACGGATAGGACGGCATGTCGGGCAGCGCGCCGCCACGCGGGCCGGTCAGACGCTCCAGATCGACCGTCAGCCCCTGTGCCCAAGCATGCGCCGTCAGCAACCCGTCGACATCCGCCAGATCGCTGTCTGTGCCCTTATCTGCGATCACCTCGGCGGGCAGGAAATGGTTATGCGCGATCCCGCCAAACCGCGCCATTTCGTTAACATCGCGGCGCAGAACCGGGGCAGGAGAAATCTCCACGACCTGACAGGCCCCGTCACCAGCCAGCGCCTTGAACGCATCGAAGAAGCGCACGCAATCCCGGGCGTTCCGCCACAGATATTCCGCATCACATTCCCCCGGACGCAGCACCCGGCCAAGGGCGGAGCCGGCCACCGGGATCGTCTGGCCTGCATAGCTCAACCCGTCCAGATCATCCTTGAACCGCTGACGCAGCGCCTCGATCAGCGGAGAGTGATAAGGAAGCTCGACCTTTAGCCGGACCATCGCCATACGCTTGCCGCGCAGCGTCACCCGGCCCAGCCGTGAAATCGCGTCATCCGGCCCGGACACCGTGACCGAGCGCGGGCTGTTGACGGCAGCAATCGCCAGATCCGGCTCATCCAGACCAGAGATCGCGCGCACGACATCCGCCTCATTCGCCGCGATGACCGCCATCCCGCCACGACCGCGCAGCGTCTCGAAAGCGCGGGAGCGGGTCATGATGATCCGTGCGGCGGTCGGCAGATCGAAGCAGCCCGCCACATGAAGCGCCGCGATCTCGCCGACAGAGTGGCCGATCACGGCTTCGGGCCTGATACCGTCGGCCGCCAGACAGTCGGTCAGTGACACCTGATAGGCAAAAAGCAGCGGCTGCGCGATTTCCGGGCAGCCCAGCCTGTCGCCAAGATCCGGCGCATGCATAAGCCCGACGAGGTCCTGTGCAGCCTCTTCCGCCATTGCCGCCGCGACCCGGTCAAAACTGGTTCTGAAAGCCGGGTTCCTGTCATAAAGCTCGATCCCCATGCCCGGTATCTGCGCGCCATTGCCGGGGAAGGCGAAAACCGTTCGGCTGCGTTGAAACCCCGCCTTTCCGAGGATCGCCCCGGCGACCGGCTCCTCACACCCAAGCGCCGCTTGCTGCCGCAGGGTCGCGGGCGTTGACGTATTCAGCGGCACGGCCAGCCGGTGCGTCAGGCCGGCCCTCGTCGCCGCTGCCGCACAAAGCGCGACCTGTTCCTCGACACCAGCTCTATCAAGCCGATCCGCCCAGCCCGACGCCAGAGCAGCCAGCGAAACCGGAGACGCCGCCGACAGCAGCAACCATTTCGCATGATCGCTGGCAGGCAGGGCTGCGCCACCGTGAACGCGCGGCGTCACGGGACTGGCGGATTCGATAATCGCCGCGACATTGGTCCCGCCAAAACCAAAGGAGTTGACCCCCGCCAGCAGAGGCCTGTCATCGCCCAGCGAGCGCAGCGTCGTGTTCACCCGCAGATTCAGCCCCTCAAAATCAATCTCGGGGTTCGGGTTGCTGAAATGCAGCGACGCAGGCAGGGACCGCTTTTCCAGCGACAACAGCAGCTTGGCGACGCCCACAAGTCCCGCAGCCGGTTCAGCATGTCCGAAATTCGTCTTGGCCGATCCGATCGGCAGCGGCTCCCGACGCAGCATGGCAAGGGCACGGCCAATCGCCCGCGCCTCAGCCGGATCGCCGATTTGCGTGCCGGTGCCGTGGGCCTCATAAAAGCTGAACTCCTCCGGGTCACGACCGCTTTGCAGCAGAACCCGGTCCAGCAGCGCCTCCTGCCGCGCCGCCGAGGGGACCGTCAGCGACGACGCCGCGCCGTCCGTATTGACCCCGCTCGCCAGCAGCCGTGCCCTTCGCCGGGCCTGCATCCGCTGCGCGACTTCCGGGCGTTGCAGAACCAGTGCCACGCAAGCCTCTGACCGGACATAACCGTCGGCGCCGGCATCGAAGGCACGGCAAACCCCGCTCGGCGAGACCATCCGTGCCAGCGAGAAACCGACAAACCCGCATGGCGACAGCAACGCATGGACGCCACCCACAATTGCGGTATCCAACTCACCCCGGCACAGCGCCTCGGACGCCTGATGCAGCGCATAAAGCGACGAGGCGCAGGCCGCGTCCAGCACATAGCTGGGGCCACCGAAATCGAAGAAAGAGGAAACGCGATTGGCAATGATGCAAAGCGTATTGCCCAGTGAAAAACCGGAATTCGTCCGCGCCGTGTCGGCGTAGTACAGCGACATGTTCTCGACCAGCGACGAGCCAACGAAAACCCCGGTGCGATCCCCGGCCAGATCGACCGGGTTCAGCCCGGCATCCTCTATCGCCTCCCAGACAGCCTGCAGCATCAACCGCTGCTGTGGGTCCATATCCTGCGCCTCACGCGGGCTGACGCCGAAGAAACCGGCGTCAAAACCATAGATCCCGTCCAACTGACCCGACGCCAGCGTATAGGCCTTGCCCCGCCGTGTCTGACGCAAATCCAGAAACATGGCCGGATCGTAGTTCTGCTCCCGCAGGCTGGTGATCGTGCAGCGCCCCTCGGCAAGGGCTTTCCACATCGCCGCCTGACCACGCGCCCCGCTGACACGGCAGCTCAGACCGGAGATGACCGGGATATCGCCATCCTGCGCTAAATGCGTGCTTTGAGACTCAGGCATGTCTATGGCGTCTTTCAATGTCCATCGTTCAGAAACATCTCGTCCTGCCGGATTTTTCCAAAAAGCCTTACGTTACAATCGCATGAAGTAATTGCCGCCCAGATAGGTCGCCCCATTCCCCCGCATCAGCAGATCCGTCTCCTCAAGGGAGATCCCGGAGATGACGTTGAACATCACCCCTTTCGATCCGCGGGGCGTCGACCAACCGCGGATGGCCAGCATGATACGGTGCCACAGATAGCCGCCGAGATCCGTCGAGCGGACATCGCTGCGGATATACATGGTGTGAATCACCGTGATCCAGGTTTTGCGGCTGCCCAGCATGGGGCTGAAATTGAAATAGGCAAAGGCCACAGGTTCCGCGTCATATTCGATATATACCGCGCCGTGGAACCCGGTGTCGTTCTTCAGCTTGTCGACCATGCGCTCGATATAGGGCTGATCGAACGGCAAATCGGAAAAGATGCTCTCCTTGTGCATCTGCCGCGCCAGCGGCAGGACTTTCTGGAGGTCAGCCGTGTCTTCACCGAACCGAATGTCGAGCTTGCGGATTTCGGACTCGGGGATGTTGAAGTGCCTGTTCATGTCATCATTTCACCCATGTTCTCCCGGCGACAGGGCGGACCCCTTCACCAGGCGGGACGCCGCCGCGATCAGCAATAGAACGGGCGCCCATTTTTCATATGCCGCGCCGCCAGAGACCTGGCCTCGCGACCCTTCAGAAAAGGAATGTGATCGGCGGAGGGGTAATCGCATTGTGCGATTTCATCGAAGTTCGGAAATATCTCCCTCAATTCATTCAGCTGGTCGTCGCTCAGAAAGCTCAGTGCCTGCTTGCCGGGATAAAGGCTTTCCGCCTCGATCCCCTCAACCTCGACGAGTTGGTGCTCCGCAAACATGATGTGGACATATTCGACCTTTCTTGCGTCACCGGCGATCTCGATCCCGTCGACACCGAGCAGTTGCTTGACCGGCGCCAGAACCTCTCGGGTGCCAAACATCCGCTCCGCAATCGGGGAACGGATCAGAACCCGATGTTGCGGCGAAAAGCAGATGTCGCGCCGAGGGAGACCGTTACCGAAGGCCCCCGCGGCGACCCGGATCGGGATGATCTTCGGGTTGCCCGCCAGATCGATACTGTCGAGCCGTCGCCTGCCGATCCAGCGAACCGGCTGCGGGCCGTTGCGGGTCATCACCAGATCGCCTTCGCGCAAACGCTCGATATTCACCCGGCCATTCGGTGTTGCGACCTCCGTACCGGCAGTAAAACACACGGCATTGATGTGTTCGTAATTGGAGAACACTGAGTCGTTGGCGATCTCGACCGTAATATGCGGATAGCCGGGCTGAAACGCCGTAACCGTTCCCCAGGTCACCGTGCCGTTCAGCACCGAAGGGAAACCGATGATCATATTCGCCATGCTGGAATCGAAGATATCGGTTATCAGATCGCCACGGCCGTCGCCATCTGTATCAATCGTCACGCTGCCACTCGACAGGGTCAGCGTCCAATCACCCTGAAGGTTCAGCGTATCGACACCGACGCCGCCATCCATACCCACGGATATGGCATTATGCTTCTGATATATCTCGTCATTGCTGACGGTCGAGCCGGGCTCACCACCAATGCGGGTCAGGTCGTCACCAGCCCCCATATCGACCTGGGCACCACCGGTCAGCTCCCCGATGACGGTATCGTTGCCATCGCCGGCATTGATCTCCCGCGCGGCGCTTCGGTAGAGTGAAACATAGTCGTTCCCGACACCGGCATCGATAAAGCCAAAAGCGATCGTCGGCGTACCGGCGTTCAGCCAGATCATGTTTTCGCCGGTGATGGTATCGTCACCACCTCCAGTCGCTATCGCTTGAAAATAGCCGGCCAAATACGAGCCTTCATCCTGCATGACGACCCGGTCGCTGACGGTCCTCAGCGTATTGAGTTCCCGATCCGGAACGCCATCGGCGCCCGTTTTTTGAGAAATCTGGATCAGGTCGCCATTTTCAGAACCAATATATCGGACCATACCGACAGTCTCCGTCACTTAAATCTTCACATGCACAACCCCGCCGCTACCAACGGGGTTTACAAATTCGGCCTGACGCTCCGTCCCATGAATAAAATACCGCGGGTCCGTCATTCGGCCCCGTGCCAGGCATTGGAACTGGTCAATTTCGATAAAAGGGTACGAGTTATATTGGCGCGCTGCCGGTCTGATCGTTATCCGATTAGATCACTCTTATGGCAGGATCGCCTGATTACCGCTATGGCACCAGGCCGCCTATCCGAACGGCCTTAGATAGAATCGTTCCGCGATATCATCGCAGGCCGCACTGGTTGAAATTATTTCTACAAATCAAGAATTATATTTAAAACAACCAATTAATCCTACATTTTAATATCGGCTCCTTTCATGGCGGCCTGAAATCTGGCGGGCTATTCTGCTTTTAGTTGAATTTTTACAACTGGCTACAAAAACCAGAGAGCTACAGCAATACGCCAAATATTCTTGTCCAATTTGCCATCCTACACGCTTCTGTGACCCAAAACAGCCGTTTAGCCGGAGGTTTTCGGCCATCTCCGCCCATGCGCGCTGCACCGCCACAGAACCAGCATCTAGGTATTGAGGGTTCTCATTTCACGCCACAATTACGCCACGTTCTTTTTCGCGGGAATGGCAATCGCAAAGATCTCGGGGCCGCCGGACGCAATTCGCCCCCGGTCAATCCCCCAGCGGTTGCGGGCCCGTGCGTCCGTGATAGGCGGTCAGCGATGCACGGATGCGGCGCAGATTTTCAGCGCTCTTCTCCTGCTGAGCACGGGCCAGCATCATTGCCACGGCGTCCAGCACGACCAGAAAGGCATAGCGCGAGGCCGTAGGTTTGTTGATGTCGGTGTCTTCTGAGAGATCGAGCCCGATAAGGACATGCGCCGTTCTGGCCAGCGTGCTGTCAGATCGGGTCATCGCAATGACCCTTGCACCATAACCCGCCGCGATCCGGGCGGCTGCGATCAGCGCATCGGCCTCGCCACTGGCCGAGATCAAAAGCAGCAGATCGTCCTTCTGAAGCGTCGCCGCGCGCATTTGCAGCAAATAGCTGTCGTTGACCGCGACCGTCGGAATGCCAAGCCGAAAGAAGCGGTTCGCGGCCTCCTCCGCCACCATCGAGGAACCGCCACCGATTCCGCCTATGACAACCTGCCGGGCCAGGCGGATATCGCGCGCCGCCTCTTCCAGCGGCTCGGGCTTAAGCTGGCGGCGCAGCGTTTCGACTGTTGTCAGAAGTGATGACGTCACCCTGTCGATAACCGAATTCAGTTCGGGCGGTTCACCCTCTTCGTTGACATGCATATATTGCATGCTCACGGCGAGGTTCTGGGCGAGGCGGAGCTTAAATTCGCGAAACCCGTCACAGCCCAGTGAGCGGCAGAAGCGGATGACCGTCGGCGTGCTGACGCCTGCGGCATCGGCCAGCTCGGCAATCGTCATGGTGCTGATCTGGTCGAGATGCTCCTTGACGTAATCGGCAACCTTTTGCTCGCGCGCTGCGAGATGGCCGTCCTGTTCCCTTAACGCAGAGATAACATCGGCGACGATCACGCCACCCCTTCTTTGCAGATCTGACAGACGGTTTTCCGTCACGGCTTCCTCCCCGGCAAACCTTGTATCCATTGTACCTTAGTTACACCACTGGAAGTTTCAATCGTTAAGCGCCGCATTTTTACCTCTTAACATCTACTTCAGTAACATTTTTGTTGCCTTTTGTTTGACACGTCCCCTATAAATGTAATTAAGGTACATCCAGGGAGGAATCAGGATGAGGGCGTGGTGCAAAACCGCGGGTGACCGGATCAATGCCATCGTCGAGGCGATTGTAGCAGCCCTGATGCTGCTGCTGGTGCTGGATGTGTGGTTGGGCGTCGCGGACCGCTATTATTTTCACTGGCAATTGCCGTGGCCGGAAGAGCTGGCGCGCTATCTGATGATCTGGGCGGCGATGCTGGCCGTGTCCTGCGGAATTTCGCGCCGCGAACATATCGGGCTGACGCTGCTGGTCGGGGCCATCCCCGAAGGCGCGCGACGGGTGATCCTGATCGCGATGGATCTGGTCGCACTGGCGCTGTTTCTCTATGTGTTCTGGTTCGGTATCGGCTTCGCCCAAAGCGGCGCGACCCGGCAGGCGATGATCTTCGGCACCAGCCTGCAGCCCTATTACGCCGCCATTCCCGTATCCGCCGGCATCGCAGCCATCCAGATCCTTCTGACCATGATCCGCGACATGGGCGACTACTTCGAGCCCAGTTTTGAGGAGGAGGCAGAATAATGATTGCCGCACTCGCATTCGTTTTCTTCGTCGCCTTCGGCCTGCCCATCGGTTTCGCCATCGGCGTGGCTGGCGTGCTGGGCCTTGTCAGCATGGGCGGCACCAATTTCCTCGCCGTCGGCCCGGGCAAGATCTTCAACGGGCTGAACATCTTTCCCTTCCTCGCCATGCCATTCTTCATCCTCGCAGGTGAGATCATGAACGACACCGGCATCACCTCGCGCCTCGTCAAGCTGGCACAGGTGCTGGTCGGGCGGTTCCGGGGCGGGCTGGCCCATGCGAATATGCTGGCCTCGGTGTTTTTCGCGGGGCTGACGGGTTCGGCCACGGCGGATGCCGCCGCCTTCGGGCGCACCCTTGTTCCCGCGATGGAGAAAGAGGGTTACGGCCGCGACTATGCCTGCGCGGTGACCGCCGCCGGTTCGATCATCGGGCCGACCATTCCGCCCTCGGGGCTGATGGTGGTCTATGGCTCGCTGATGGGCGTGTCGATTGCCGGGTTGTTTGCTGCGGGCATTCTGCCGGGGCTGGTCATCTGTGCGGTCTGCATGTTCGTCATCTTCCTCGGCGGCAAACGCGAAAACCTGCCCGTGGCCGAGCGCGGCGCGACGCTGAAAGAGATCTGGCAGACCTTCCTGTCCTCGCTAACCGCGCTGGCCATGCCGGTCATCATTCTGGGCGGTATTCTGGGCGGCATCGTCACCCCGACCGAGGCGGCCTCCATCGCCGTCGCCTATGCCGCCTTTATCGGGATCTTCGTCTATCGTACGCTGAAGCTGAAGAATTTCTATCAGATGCTGGTGCGCACGGCGCGGATTACCGGGGTGATCTTTGTCATCATCGCCTTTGCCGGCATCCTTGGCTGGTATCTCAGCTTCGAGCGGATCCCGCAGGCGATTGCCGAGGCGGTGATGGGCCTGTCCGATAACCGCTTCGTCATCATCGCCATCATCATCGGCATTCTGATGCTGGTCGGCATGGTGATGGACATAACCGCGATCCTGATCATCCTCGGTCCGGTTCTGGTGCCCCTGACCGAACAGGTCGGGCTGGAGCCGATCCATGCCGGGATCATCTTCATCCTCGCGCTCAACATCTCGCTGATGACGCCACCTGTGGGGGCCTGCCTGTTCGTGCTGTCCTCGGTCACGGGGGAAAAGCTGGAACGCATCTCGGTCAAGCTGATGCCGTTCCTGATCGCCGAAATCATCGTGATGTTCATCTTCGCCTATTGGGAGGATGCGGCCCTGCTGCTGCCCCGCCTTCTGGGCTTCGCCTGACATATTTCATCTTATCAAAGAGGAGAAAAAAGATGAAAAACCTGACCAATGGCCTTGCGATTGCATCGCTGATCGCTGCCAGCAGCCTGACCGCCGGGACGGCATCTGCCGGGGGGCTGATCAAGTTCGGCCATGACAACAAGATCGACCCGTTCGAGAACCCCGCCCAGGCCTGCGCCGCGGTCTTCGCCAGCGAAGCAGAAACCGCCACCAATGGCAGCATCACGGTCGAGGTCTATGGCTCGAACCAGCTCGGCACCGCGCAGGAGCATGTGCAGATGGTCCGCGACGGCGTGTTGCAGGCGACGCTGACCTCGACCGGGGCGCTGGCCAGCTATTACCCGCGTGTCGATGTGCTGAACCTGCCCTTTGCCTTTGACGGTTATTCCGCGACCTATCAGGTCTTTGACGGCGAGTTCGGCAAGGCGCTGGCCAGCGATATCGAGGATGTGCTGGGCGATGTCGTCGTGCTGGGCTTCCCGGATACCGGCGGTTTCTTCGAAATCACCAACTCCAAGCAGACCGCCACCACGCCCGAACAATTCGACGGCATCCGCATCCGCACCATGACCCTGCCCTCGCATCAGAAGATCGTGCAGGCCATGGGTGCCGAGGCGTATCCGCTCGCCTGGGGCGAGGTCTATTCAGGCCTTCAGACCGGCGTGATCGACGGGCAGATGAACCCGATCCCGATCATCTCTTTCTCGAACTTCGCCGAGGTTCAGAAATACATGACGCTGACCAACCACCTGTTCTCGCCCTATACCTTCATTCTCAACCGGGCCTTCTATGACGGGCTGGATGACAGCGAGAAATCGGCGGTACGCGAAGCGGCGGCGAACTGTGTCGAGGCCAGCCGTGGTCTCAGCCGGGTGATCGAGGCGTCGGATCGCGGTCTTGCCGGTCTGAAGGAGCAGATGGAGATCACGGCGCTGTCGCCGGAGGAACGTCAGGCGCTGGCCGACGTCACCCAGCCTGCCTTTGAAGAGCATGTTCAAAGCAATCTGGACGACAAGGCAAAAGAGCTGCTGGCCATGTTCAAGGATGCCGTCGCGCAGGCGAACGAAACGACCTACCTGCAATAACATAATCGGGCGGGGCCTTCTGTGGTCCCGCCCGTGAACGGGCGGTCACCGGCTTGGCCTTCACGATCTATCAGGAACACATCAATGCGCGTATTCTGTGCCTCCATCGCGACGGAGACCAATACTTTTTCGCCCTTGCGCACCGATCTGAACGATTTTGCGCAAAGCTTCTATGCCGCACCGGGACAGCATCCGGAAACGCCCACGCTGTGCTCCGCCGTGTTTCCGGCCCTTCGCAAGCGGCAGGCGGCAGGCGAGATCGAACTCATCGAAGGCACGGCGACCTGGGCCGAACCCGGCGGGCTGGTCAACGGGCAGACCTGGGACCGGCTGCGCGACGAGGTATTGCAGCAACTGCGCGAGGCGATGCCGGTCGATGCTGTGGTTCTGGGCCTGCACGGCGCGATGATCGCGGATAACTGCGTCGACTGCGAAGGCGAGCTGATCGAGGCGGTCCGCCAGATTGCCGGACCGGAAGCCAAGATCGGGGTCAGTTTCGACCCGCACAGCCATCTAAGCGCGAAACGCTATGAAAACGCAGACATCATCACGGTTTTCAAGGAATTCCCGCACACCGATTTCGTGGAAACCGGCGAGGCCTGCGTCGAACTGACCCTTCGTGCCGCACGGGGCGAGATCGAGCCGGTGATCTCAGTTTTCGATGTCCGGATGATCGAGGTTCTGCCGACCAGCCGTGATCCCATGCGGAGTTTTGTCGACCGCATGGTGGCGCTTGAGAATTCCGGGCGGGTGCTGTCGATCTCGGCGATCCACGGTTTCATGGCGGGCGATTCCCCCGATCTCGGGGCGAAGATCATCGTCATCATGGACCGCAACCCGGCCCCCGGCGCATCTCTCGCCGGCGATCTGGGGATGGAGCTGTTTTCCTTCCGCGGCCGCACCCGCCCCGATTTCCTGACCGCGCATGAAGCACTGACACGCGCAGCAGCCGCGCCCAAGGGCCCGGTCGTCGTCGCCGATGTCTGGGATAACCCCGGCGGCGGTGTCGCGGGCGATTCGACCATCATGCTGCGCGAGGCGATGGAACTCGGCCTCAGCAATATCGCCTTCGGGACGATCTGGGACCCGATGGCGGTCCGGCTGTGCCATGCCGCAGGCGAAGGCGCGCGGCTGCATCTGCGCATCGGCGGCAAGACCTCGGATCAGGCGGGCGCGCCGGTCGATACCGATGTGACGGTGCTGCGCATCCAGAAGGACGCGGTGCAAAGCTTCGGTGCCTCCGTCGTGCCAATGGGCGATTGCGCCGTGGTGCGCACCGATGGCGGGATCGAGATCGTGCTGAACTCGAACCGCTCACAATCCTTCTCGCCCGATCTGTTCACAAATCTCGGCATCGACGCGGCAGGCAAACAGGCTCTGGTCGTGAAATCGACCAACCATTTCCACGACGCTTTCGCCGCCATCGCCTCCGAAATTCTCTATGGCGCGGTCGATGGCCCCTACCCCAACGATCCGAAGCGCAACGATTACAAGCGGCTTAAACGCGCGATCTGGCCAATCGTGGACAACCCGCATGAGAGGACATCATGATGTTCGAAGAGCTGACAACGCCAGCCGTTTTGGTCGATCTGGATGTGGCAGAAGCAAATATTGCCCGCTTTCAGGACCATTGCGACCGCCACGGTCTGAAACTGCGCCCCCATATCAAGACCCACAAGCTGCCCATGCTGGCCAAGCAGCAACTCGCGGCAGGGGCGATTGGCATCACCTGCCAGAAGATTAGCGAGGCCGAGGCGATGATCTCGGAAGGCAGCATAGATGACGTGCTGATCACCTATAACATCCTCGGCGCAGAAAAACTGAGCCGGCTGCGCGAGCTTGCCACCCGCGTGCGCCTTTCGGTCGTGGCCGATAACGCCGCTGTCGTGGCAGGGCTGTCACAGGCCTTCACCGATGCGCCCGAACCGCTTCGCGTACTGGTCGAATGTGACACCGGCGCCGGGCGCTGCGGCGTCGCCACGCCAGAGGCCGCAGCCGATCTGGCCGCCCTGATCGACCGCCAGCCGGGCCTGCATTTTGCCGGGCTGATGACCTACCCGCCCGTTGGCCGCGACGCCGAGGTCCAGCAATGGCTGAGCCGCACCCGCGATCTGATCGAGGGAACGGGGCTGACCGTCGACGTCATCTCGAACGGCGGCACGCCCGGCATGTGGCAGGCGCAGGATGTCCCTGTCGCAACCGAATACCGCATCGGCACCTATATCTATAACGATCGCTCGCTTGAGGCGCGCGGGCTGTGTACATGGGACGATTGCGCCCTGACCGTGCTGGCGACCGTGGTATCGGTCCCGGCCCCCGACCGCGCCATTATCGACGCCGGATCAAAGGTGCTGACCTCCGACCTGCTGGGGCTGGAGGGCTACGGACATGTGCTGGGCCGCCCCGACATTCGTATCGAGGCGCTGTCCGAAGAACACGGCACACTGAAGGCCGACAATATCAGCCTGACCGTGGGCGAGCGGGTCCGCATCGTCCCCAACCATGCCTGCGTCGTCAGCAATATGCTCGACCAGATCGAGCTCGTCCGAGGCAACGAGTATCAGACCAGCGCCCCCGTCATCGCGCGCGGCAAGGTCTGGTGAACCAAGATCATCCATTAAGGAACCCAAGATGAGCCAACAAAAACTGATCCGCTACGACACCGCCGACACGCAGGCCGGCGGCACCAAACGCCCCTTTGCCAAGGCCGTCCGCGCCGGGGATTACGTCCATATCTCGGGACAGGTCCCAACCGTGGATGGCGAGGTCGTGACCGGCGGCATCGTCGCCCAGACCGAACAGGTAATCGCCAATATCAAATCCGTTCTGGCGCTGGCCGGTTGCGGGATGGAGGATATCGTGAAGGTCAATTGCTGGCTCGACGATCCCCGCGATTTCACCTCCTTCAACGCCGTGTTCGAAAAACATTTCATCGACCACCCGCCAGCCCGCTCGACCGTGCAGTCGGCACTTATGGTGGATGCCAAGGTCGAAATTGACGTTCTGGCATGGAAGCCGCTGGACTGAGATGACCGAAGGGGCGGAGATCAGTACCGCGAGAGCGGCTGTCATGACCGGGGGCCGGATCCTGTCAATCGGCGAGGCTATGGTCGAGCTTTCCGGCACCGGGGACGGCGACCTGTGGCGTCTGGGTATAGCAGGCGACACGCTGAACACGGCATGGTATCTGCGCCGGCTGCTCGGCCCCGAATGGCAGTTGGGTTATTTCAGCCGCGTTGGCATGGGCGAATTCTCGCAACGGATGCTGGATTTCCTGCAGTGCGAAGGCATTACCACAGACCATGTCAGCCGCGACCCCGATCACGAAATCGGCCTCTACTCAATTTCACTGAAAGACGGCGAGCGGAGCTTTTCCTACTGGCGCGATAACTCCGCCGCCCGCCATCTGGCTGACGATCCCGGGCTGTTGACCGCAGCGTTGCAGGGCTGCGATCTGGCCTATTTCTCGGGCATTACCCTCGCCATTCTGCCCGAGGATCGCCGGAGCACCTTCCTTGACACACTCGCCCGCGCCCGCAAATCCGGTTGCAGCATCGTCTTCGACCCCAACCTGCGGCCACGCCTTTGGGACGCCGCAACCACGATGTGCCACTGGATAGATACAGCCGCCTCGATCTCCGCGCTGGTCCTGCCCAGCTTCGACGATGAAAGCGCTCATTTCGGTGACGCAGACCCCGACGAAACGATCCTGCGCTATCTGAACGCGGGCGCGGATCAGGTCATCGTCAAAAATGGCGGCGGCCCGGTGACTTTCGGCGGCATCGCCGGTAATGGCTGCATCGTTGATTTGCCGCGCAAGACGCCTGTCGACAGCACCGCCGCAGGTGACAGCTTCAACGCCGCCTATCTGGCCGCCACACTACGTGGCGCCGACCCCGCCACAGCAATCCGCGCGGGCCATGATCTCAGTTGCCGGGTGATCGGCCATCGGGGCGCCTTGGTGTGCGAGGCAATCTCGCCACCCGCCCTGTGACGCTCGTTCTTCAAAATGCGCGTTTAAGGCCTGTTACCAAATTTAGCGCCTTTCGTCCCTCATGGTAGCTCCAATCTCCAATGATTAACATATACACGCGACCGTAGAACTTGGCGCCTGAAAATTCCTTCTTAACACGAGCAAAAATCGATCCGGCGCGCACTACACAACATTTTCGAATTCATCGGGAAGCTCGAACCAAGAGTTAATAAAATATCTCTTCGGGAAAAGCCGCCTGCTAACAATCTCAGCAGAAACTTGCGTTTGCTCCCTGAAGGTGTCCAACCCCTGATAAAACGGGATTATGGGTTGTTTTTTCATTTTTAACAGCAGGTTATCTACAGTATCCCGGGTCCAGCCATTCCCGCGAGGAGTGCGCGTCTTTCCATCACTTCCAAGCTGCCGAATATCTTTCCTGCTCTCCAACACCTGATCATAGTTATCAAGGTTAGCAAATTTCATATGAAACAAAAGTAAGCTCTCTGCATTATAGTAGGAGCTATGCCATAAAAAATGTGCGCCGCGTCCGACGACAACAGGATCATAAACCACTGATGCTTTCGTGTATCGCCAATTCCAATGGCCGGTTCGCCGTTGTGCCAAAATCGGACGAGAATCATCCATGACTTCGTCTTCAGGCGTTTGAACAATTTCGACACCTGTTACAAAAGATGCAGGCGCATGCCCTCTCGTCTTCAGCGCCTCAGTCAGATTACCACCGTAGCGGGGATCCGGCACAACCAGTTCGTCCACATCGCCTATTATCACACAATCATATTGCTTCAATAAGATGCGGAGGATGTCATTGAGCAGCGTCCAGCGCAAAACATCGAAGTCGCCGAATGTTTCTCTAACGATACCAATGATATTGCATTCGCGTGCCATTTCTCTAATTGGCGCCTCATCTCCGTGGGAAACTATGTACAGATTTTCCCTCGAAAATGCGCTTCCATAGTGATTTATCCAACGCTTTAAAAACCAATGATCCCGATAAACCATTGTCAGTGCTGCAACCTTCATGATCCGCAGGCCCCCTTTCCACTCAATTCTAGCAGCTTGTAAATCTCATAGATGTACTTTCCTTTACCCTAGGATCCCTCACGCAATAATTTCTCGAATCGAGCGCTTGTGTTTTCGCGCCGCTCCCTTGTCGCGGCCGTTACGAGCTCTTCATCGTCGAAGAAGACCAATTTCTTTGCCTCATCGTATTCAAAATCGAAGGGGAAATTATGAATTTCCTGTGAGTTCATGAAAATGATGTCAAAAACAGCTGATCCACTTCGGCGATAAGTCTCGTCAATCTGGGCAGCACCCTGAATTTGCTGCCGACTGTTGAACGCCGACATTAGAAAATACCTTGGAAAAGCTGGGAAGGTCAGCCCAACTGTTGATGAATAGAATATCTCTGTGAACATTAAGTCTATTTGATTCGACAACGTGTCGCGCGGCAGTGTAGCAATCCAATTCTCATAAAATGGCTTGAATTGTTCGTAAAGCTCCGGGGCAGTTTTAGCCCCATAGGGCACCAGAAGCCGCTTCAGCTGCCAAAACAAATTTTCTCGTCCCTTTTCACCGAGCCTATCGGTCAGAACGGCACGCAACAAATCCGTTTGGTGCCCGCGAATCACAACAGACCCATCGGCGATGCCGGTATGAAGGCCACACATAATTTCTCTAGGAAGCGGAATTTCTAGCCCAGCCGCAACCATAAACTCCTGCTTTGCAAGCGCGGTCTGCCGTTTCGTCGGCTTGATTTTTCGCCTGTCGAGCGCCAGATGCTCTATATCAGCGATTTCAGCGAGCTTACCTGCTATTGCTGCGTCTATTCTGGCCGCATAGTTATGTATCTGGGTAAAACACTGACCAAAGTTCTTTATTTCTGGGCCAGACATCGCTAAGAGTAGACGGCTATCTTGCCCCCCGGACAACGGTAGCCCGGTAGAAAAATTCTTATTGAGAACGCCAATAATCTCGCGGGTTCTTTTGGTAAGAAATTCATACGTGCCAATAAGGTCACTTGTTGTACCGAGTCCCTCCTCTTTTGGCCAAAATCGGTGCTCAGAAAATGTTCTAAGGTCGAGATAGCAATTCGGGTTCCCGCGCTTAGCATAAGCATCTTTCGTGTGGAACAGCGAGTACCTTAACTCCCCGCGTGTGACACTCTCATGGTCATAGAGGGGATGGCAAATCACCTCGCGATTTAGGCAAAGCGCCAAACTGGAGGCGACCTGGCGTTCGCCGGCATCGAAGACCACTCCGTTCATACCGACCGGATCGCTATAACAGCGCCACTCGCTATCTCGCCCTATCAAAATCGTATATCGTCCGGAGACAGGGTAGAGCCATTCTTCAAATGAATCGAAAAACTCATCGCTTTGCGCGTCAATTGAATCAATCCGATAGGAGCCTTGGACTAGCCCGTACTGATCGACACCGATCCCCACAAGATAGCCAAAATGCTCACCATGCCTGTCCAGAAGAGCGGCGGTTCGCACGCCTGTCCCGGTGTAGACAAACCATGGCCCTATGGCGTGCCGATCCATTGCGTCAGTGAGAGAAGCATTTTCCGTAATAACGTATTGCCAACGCGTGACCGTCTGAAAACTAACATTCTTAGAGGCACATAATTTTTCAAGCTGCATAGAATTCATTATGATTGTCCTCAAGCGAAGTTGCATTATTTCGGCATTGTCGCCGCGAAGATGTTAAAAAAAAATACGCCACTCATGAGGACGCAGTCACTTATTGGGACAGGGGGCGGTTATTTTAACAACACAGACAAAAGCGGACCGACCAATCAGGTACCACACGCTGCGATAAATTATACCTGCCAGCCGCCTCTCAAACCCACTCTCGCACACCCGCATTCGCTTAGGCTTTGTTCCCAAAATAGCATTAATTTCACGTCCCGACATCCCCAGGAGACATTCCTGTTTGCTGCTCTAGAGTTGGCTCAACCACTCGCTTTTTTTTAGGTGGAATCGGAGCCTCTGACGGGACGATCCCATGACGTTGCAGTGCCTTGTGCATGAAGCTGCCGCGACGAGGACGGTTATGCTCCGCCTCCTCAAGGCGCGGCTTCATTCGACGCGCCCACATATGCACAGCATATGTCTCGGGGGATAGGAAATCCGTTTCAACGTCAAACCGAGACATGATCATCTTGTTACGGTCCTTGAATGAGATCGGATAGAAAGCTGTCTGCGGCAGCGCATGATCCCATTCGCCGGTCTCTTTGAGATAATGGGACAGAGCAGCCGGTCCCGTCAGCCCCCATTCCTGTTCCGAAAAATGTAACGGTTCGCCACGATCCTTGGCTGCCTGCAATTCCGCTTGTTGTTTGGGCTTCAGCCAGGGGCCGATGGCATAGGGATCCGCGACAAAGCGCAACAAACCCTGTAGCGTTTGGGATTCTGGCGGCAGGCGCATGACGGCGTTACATACAAGATGCGGCTTCTCAAGCCCAAAGACAAACGGATCGCTGAAGTCGAAGGGACGCAGGCACAGCACATCCGCATCGACCCAGATGAAGTCCGATTTTTTCATCAAATGCAGCCGCCACAAATCCGCGTGGATGGCGGGGCTGCCGGTTTTCTTGTGGCGTATGATTTCATCACCGGGGAAGATATCGCGAGCATCGCGGAGCGTTACGCCAGCGGGCGCATTCGGGATCAGATCATAACAATAAAGTAAGGTTTCGTGACCTGCATCGACAAACGACTTCAAACTCAGTTGCTCAAGCCAAGACAGACGATCGCCAATCCACAACGTTGCGATGGTAGGCAGGCTGGTCATATGCTTTCCTTAATAAAAATATGTTCCTTTTTAGCCGAGTGCGATCAATCGGTCTACCCTACCAAGTGTCGCTTTTGTAACCGTTTTCTCTGCGCCGCAAGGGAAGAAGGACACATGATCGGACAGCTTAGCGCTCCTGAGGATCACGTTCTGTCATCGTAAAGCGATGTCATCCCCATACTCTGCCATCATCTGATCGTCGGAACATCTTCTCAGTGGTCGGTTGCTTTGCCTGTCAGCGACATCACCGGGACGTTTTCAATTCCGGCAGTCCAAGGCCATTGTTGCAGGTCATATTCAGCAACGCCACGCTAGGCTTCGTTCTCTCGCCGCCCCGCAGGCGCACAGAATTCTTCTGCATACCCGCGCCGCCGCTTCGCCTTCAGCGTCAGTTCCGCAAACCCCTGCGCCTCGGTTTCGCTTTCGTACCAGCGGGTCAGGCTTTGTCCGCGCCTGCCGATGCGACCCCATTCGCGTGTCAGATGCACGCCGCCGAAAAGATCGGCGGAGAGTTCCAGCCGGTAGAAGCGGCGCATGTTCTGATTTGGGTCGATGCGGGTCAGCAGGGTTGGCGCGCCAAGCGCCTGCGCGGTCCCGGCCAGTTCTACCGCAAGTCCGGATTGCGTCGCTCGCCGATCAGCGGGATCGAAGCCCGGATGCGCTTCGTCACGAGGCCGGGGCGAGGTGTCCGCATGAGCGGACCCCACCAGTGCGGGCAGGAACCAGAGGTCATCTTCGTTCATGGACGCAGGATAGCAGATGCGAACGAAAAGTGAATCCTTGTTGAGCGCGCTGGCAGCGAGTGACGGGAAGCGGGCTCAACATATCCGATGCCGCCTAGCACCGCGGCCTTCTCAGGCCTCTGCCGCCCTATCATCCTGTCGCCACGCTTCCAGACGCGCGTCGGGGAAGGCGGCGATCAGGGGCGACAAGGCTTCAGGCCCGACCAGACAGGCCGCCGTCGACAAGGCATCGGCAAGACCGGCCCGGTTTGCGCTGACCGAGACCGCACGGTCCGCCATATCGGCGCGCGCCCCTGCCCCGGGATCAAGGATATGGCCCAGCTTTCCGCCCGCATCGAACACCGTTCCACGCAGCGCGGAGCTTGCAAGCGCACGGTCGCGCAGGACCAGACGTTCGGCAGCGCCAGCTTGACCCGCCAGCGTGACCGGCCAACCCTGCGACCGGGGCGGGGTGCCAACGGCAGCGATTTCTCCGGTGTCGATCAGCACGTCGCGCAACCCTTCGGCGCGCAGCAGCCCGGCGACGCGGTCGGCAATCACGCCCTGAGCAACGCCGTTCAGCGTCAGCGCCATGCCGTCGCGCACGAACCGGATGCGACTGGCATCGAAATCCACGGCGTCCCAACCGACAAGCGCGCGCGCCCGGTCGATATCCTCGCCGTCCGGCAGCTGCCCCCGAGCCGCTGCCTCGGCATAGACCGCCCAGAACGGCTGCACGGTCGGGTCGAACATGCCGCCGCTGGCCTCATGCACACGGCCGCAAAGGCTCAGGCAATCCAGCAGCTCAAACGGCGGAGCATCCAGCCTGCCCGTGCGATTAAGCGCCGACAGCGCGCTGTCCGTGCGATACAGGCTGAAAATACCCTCCAGCCGGTCGATCTCGGCACGGGCGGTCGCGATCAGGCGGTCGGCCTCGGGGTGGTCCATGATGATCGACGCACCCGCCCCCATTGCCACGCCGCGCCAGTGCCGCAAACCGGGCGCGGCCATCGCCGGCAGGGCCGGGGCCACGACCACACCGGCGGCAATACTCAGGAAACGGCGGCGTTTCATGGTTGTTCCTCCTGTTGACCGGCCAGCGCGCGCAAACGGTTCGCATAATCGGATTCCGGCATCGCCATGCTGCCCGACGGCGGTTTGCCAAGCTCGGGGATCTCCGAAAGCGAGACGATCTGCCCGCCATATTCCGCCGCAAAATCCTCCGCCTTCGCGCGCGTGGCAAAGGGGACCGCTTCGGGCATGTTCATCCCGCCCATCCGGGTTGAGCCGGTCACGAAGACAGCGTCCTCCGCCGCGATCCAGTTATCCGGGCCGGGCCGGGCCCAGTCGGGTGCCGCGCCCATATCACTGACATAGACCGCCACGATCTCCCCCGCCTGTTCGGGCATGCGCCGGAACGCAACCGCATCGCTGACCTGACCAAAAAACAGCGGGTCGAGCACGTCTTTCAGGAAAATCTGCGCCTTCGGCCCGGCATGGTCGAGAACGGTCATCTGACAGAAATAGCCGACCGCTTCGGCGGTCATTGTCATCGGCTCCGGCGCGGCAACCTCTGCCTCGTCCCGGCAGGCGGGCAGCAGCAGAAGCGCCAGGATCAGGGCTTTACGCATCACGGCACCACCTTTCGGAACGCAAGCAGCGCCAGACCGAAGCCGAATAGCGGCCAAAGCGCCAGGGACCCCAGCGAGGCCATCGGCGGGATCGAACGCGCCGCACCGCCAAGGCCCGAGGCCGCAGCCGTCGCCTCGCTCGCGGTCAGATTGAACATGCGAAACGCATCTGCCGGGTTTGACAACAACGCAGCGGGCAGGATCGCGCCAACCGCGCCGCCGCCGTCAGAGGCCACCACCATCGCCAGAAGCCCCAGATCGAACAGAACGACGGCGATGACCCAAAGACCGATCACCAGCCCGGCAGCGCCCGAGGGGCGACGTGCCAGCGATGACAGCGTATAACCAAGCCCCAGAAAGGCCGCACCCAGCAGAAGCGAGCTCCAGAACAGCCGGAACAGCGCCGCCAGCCCGGAGGCCGCACCGGCATCCGCCCACAGCGAAACGACCGCCGCCAGCCCGTACCCGGCCAGCAAGGCCAGCGCCAGAACGCCCAGATGCGCGACAAGCTTTCCGGCCAGAAGCTCCGCCCGGCTCAGCGGATAGGTCAGCATCAGCGGCAGCGTCCCCCGCTCCGCCTCGCCCGCGACGGCATCGAAGGCCAGCAGCAGGCTCAGCAGCGGGACCAGATAAACGGCGAGGCTGGTCAGGCTGGCAACCACAACCGACAGCCGGTCCGCCCCAAGCGCCCCGGTCGGGGCCGATCCGGCGGCGGTCAGAACCAGCGAAAACAGCATCATCAGCAGCACCGCAACCAGAACCCAGCGGTTGCGCAGCGCGATCCGAAATTCGGTTGCGGCGATGGCGGCAATACGTCCGGTCATGCGGCCCGTCCCTTCGCTTGCCCCTCGGCGGAACGGCTGCCGAAATGGCTGTAGATGTCTTCAAGGCTGGGCGGCGTGACCTCTATATCGGCCACCTGCCCGCCTGCCCCGCTCAGCCGCGACAGAAGCGGCATTTTTTCTTCGGACGGCACGGCAAGGCATAGCCGCCCGCCACGCAGTTCCGCGCCCGGCAGCATGGCGGCAACCGCACCTGCACAGCCGGTCGCCGGGGTGACGGCGAACTGCACCGGCAGCGCGGCGCGGCTGCGCAGATCGGCAATCGTGCCCTCGGCCACCATCCGGCCTTCCGACAGGATGACGATCGCATCGGTCCGCGCCTCCACCTCCGTCAGCGCGTGAGAGGACAGCAGGATCGCCGTGCCTTGCGCCGCGAGATCGTCCAGCAGCGCATAGAATTCCCGCCGCGACACCGGGTCGAGGCCCGATGTCGGCTCATCCAGCACCATCAGCTGCGGCGCGCCGATCAGGGCCTGCGCCAGCCCGACCCGCTGACGCATCCCCTTGGAATAGGTCCCGATCCGGCGGCTGGCCGCGTGTTCCAGCCCGACGCGGGCCAGCAACTCGGTCGCCTTGCGGGGATCTTCGCCCCGCAGTCGCAGATATTGCCGGATCTGTTCCTGTCCGGTCAGGGCGGGATGAAACGCGACGCTCTCGGGCAGGTAGGCCACGGCACGGCGCGCGCTCGCACTACCGGGGGCCGCCCCCGTCACCTCGACCGTGCCGCCGTCAAATCCGATCAGACCCAGCACGATTTTCATCAGCGTCGACTTGCCCGCACCGTTATGACCCAGAAGCGCCACGCGCTGTCCGGCCTCGACCGTCAGCGAAACCCCTTTCAGCGCCTCGATATTGCCGAACCGCTTGCGAAGCCCGGCCACTGCCAACCGTGTGGTCATGGTGTCATTCTTTCAACCAGGGCGGACGCGCCGCCTGTTCAAGCGCCGCAACCTCCGACGTGACCTCGGGCGCGACAGGGACGAGCAGCGGGAAACTGTCCACCACCCCGCCGGGCAGCACGGCTGGAAAACTGGATTGCGACCAGCGGATCAGCTGAACCGCTGGCGACCCGATCAACGCCGCCGCCGCCGGTTGCGACCACAGAATATGGTCCATCAGATCGTTCGGCCGATACGGGCTGTCCCCGATACTGTCGCCGTTCAGATCGAACGCAGCATTATCGGACCAGTAATTGCCGCGGCCCTCAACGCTCCATTCCACGTCTTTGGTGCCGACATATTTCACCTGCTCCCGGCTGCCGATAAAGGCGTTGCCGGTAATGCCGTTCCGCTCCGAGCCTGCGGTGAAGTGTATGCCGATGTCACAGCCCTCAAAGCGATTATTCGCAATCAGGTTCTGGTGCGAGTTATAGATGAAGCTGCATTTCTCCGCCCCCCCGCGAACCAGATTGCCCACCACATCCCCGCCATTGGCGAAGTTCAGCATGACGCCGTGATCGCGATCCCTGAGCGAGATGTTATTCAGCACCTGAACCCGGTCGGAATACATGATCGCATAGCCGAGATGGTTGCCGACCGAGACATTGCCCGCCACCTCGCTGTCATGGGTGTACATGTAGTGGACCGCAAAGCGCAGATCGCGGAACAGGTTGTCGCGGAATATGTTCCGCTGCGATGCGTTCACGAAAACCCCGTCGCGGCCCCAGCGAATATCGTTGCGCTCGACCACGGCACCCGGCGCGTTCCAGACATAGATGCCATTGCCCCGGTCATTCATCCGCCGGTCCTGACGCCCCTCGATCACATTGCCGCGCGCGACAGCGTTTCGCGCCCCGTGAATGTCGATCCCGTAAAGATTGCCGCGAATGACGTTATTCTCGACGACCGCGCCTCGTGCGGCCCTGGTCAGTTGCACGCCGCTGTCGATGGCTTCGTGATCGTCGCCCGATCCGGTGATCGTCAGCCCCCGCACGACAACATCCGCCGCATCGACCGTGATGACCGAACCCGTTCCGGCCCCGTCGATCTTCGCCCCATCCTGCCCCTGCAGGGTAAGCGGTTTGTTCAAGGTCACCGGGCCCTCATAGAGGCCCGGTGCCAGTGTCACCACATCGCCGGGCCGTGCCGCGTCGATGATCGGTTGCAGCGCGCCCTGCCCCGCCGCCACGCTGATTTCGGCCGCATGAAGCGGCGAGAACAGCAGCAGAAGCGGGATCAGGGCGCGCCACATGGATCAGGCCGCTTTCGGATGCACGATCATGCGACCGCGCATTTCCATGTGCAGCGCGTGGCAGAACCACTGGCAGTAGTACCAGTAAACCCCCGGGGTCGCCGCCACGAAGGTCACCGACGCCGTCTGCTGGGCGCTGATCTCCATCGCGACGCCGTGGTTGTTCATGGTGAAACCGTGGCTCAGATCGTCGATATCGTCGAGGTTGGTGACAATCACCGTCACCTCGTCGCCCTCATTCACCTCGAACATGTCGAGCGCGAAGTTCGGCGCCTGCGAGGACATGTAGACCCGGACCTTGGTCGGGTCTTCGGAATCCCGGATCACCATATCCTGCCAGTCATCCAGATCGACGCCATCCGCCTCGGCCTGCGCACGGGTGTCGGCCCAGGAATGATCGTTGCGATCCCAGACCGGTTTCGGGTTCACCTTCGAGCGGTGCACCAGAATGCTGTCATGCGGCTCGGCAAAGGTCGGGCCGTCATGCAGCAGGGTCAGCTCGGTCCCGTTCAGCGCGAAAAGCTGCTCGTTCTCGGGCTTCAGCGGGCCGACATTCAGGAAGCGGTCCTTGGAGAATTTGTTCATGGAGATGAACCATTTCCCGTCCGCCTCTTTCGTCTCGCCCATCGTGGTCGAGTTATGGCCCGGCTGGTAATGCACATCCGCCTTGGACTTGATCGGATCGACCTCTTCGCCGTTATGGGCGCGGACCGCATCCTCGATGTTCCAGACCACGACCTGACTGTCGAGGAACAGAGTGGTGATCGCATTGCCCTTACCGTCAAACGCGGTATGCAGCGGACCCAGACCCAGCTCGGGCTGGGCGACGATGACCGATTCCGGCTCGGCTTCATCGGCAAAGATCGCGTCGAACTTGGTCACATCCATGACCGTCACCGTGGGCGACAGCTTGCCCGCGATGCACAGATGCTTGCCGTCCGGGGCCATGTTACAGCCATGCGGGTTGTTCGGCACGGTGACGTAACGGGTGTATTTCTTGTTCTGACCCTTGCGGCCATCCAGAACCTTCACACCGTTCTTTTCTTCGAAATCGCCGGCCTCGATGCCCTTCTCGATCTCTTCGATATTGAAGATCACGACATGGTCGGTTTCCGATTCCATCATCTCGGCCGAGGTCATCCCCATTTCAGAGTTATAGGAGGTCGAGAACGCATATTTGCCGGTGTAATCCGCATCGGTGTTGTCGAGGTTGCCCGACACCATCACCTGCCACGCCACCTGCATCGTCTCAGCGTCGATGGCCGTGTAATAGTTCACATAATCCTTCGGATCGAGCATGGTGCCGTCATTGACGATCGGCGTCTCATCCTCGCCATTGGCAAACACATATTTCGTGTGCGGCATCTTCTGCGGACGCAGGCCGTGGATGGCCTTGGCATTCGGGATCTCGGTGATCTTGTCGCATTTCATGACGTCACAGCGCACGCGGGCCACCCGCGTATTCGCCTTGTCGTTCATGAACAGATATTTGCCGTCATAGGTGCCGTCGGTGAAGGACATATGGACGTGGTGCAGGTCACCATTGTCATGGATGCGCTTGCCTTGCGCGGCCAGATAGGCCTTGGTTTCGGGCAGCATCCCTTCGTCGAAGATCTTCAGCGACTCGTTGGTCTGCCCCCAGCCAGTGGCGGAGCAGCGGTTGAACACCGGAATCCGCATCAGTTCGCGCATGGACGGAATGCCAAGGATGCGCACCTCGCCGGTCTGGCCAGAGGACCAGAAGCCGTAATACTCATCCAGCTCGCCCGGCGGCGGCGTCGCCTCGGATGCGTCCTGCGCCATTGCCGCGCCGGCACCCATGGCCGTCGCACCCAGACCGGCGCTGCCCGCGATAAAGGCGGTCCGGCTCAGCCCGGCACCCCCGATGATCGCCGCGCCGCCTGCCGTCGCGCCCAGAAGGCCGCGGCGGCTGATGCCGGATTTCTTGTTGTCACTCATGTCAAACTCCTTCGGTTTTCACATTCGGATGATTGGCCAGCCCGTCACGCGGCGGCGCGGAGGCGGCAAGCTTTGCCCGACGCTTGTCCTGCTTGATGACCACCGGGCATTTGCTGTGGCTGTGGTAAAGCACCTGGCAATGCATGCAGTTCAGGCACTCATTCGGGTTGATCTCACCTGTCGGGTGGATCGCCTGCACGAAGCATTCATTCGCACAGGTCTGGCACGGATTGCCGCATTCGTTGTAGCGTTTGAGCCAGTCGAACATGCGGATCCGCGCCGGTATGGCGAGGCCTGCCCCAAGCGGGCAGAGGTAACGGCAGTAAAATCGTTCAACAAACAGCCCCGCCATCAACAGCCCGGCAGCGTAGACCACAAACGGCCACGCACGGGCGAATTTCAGGATGATCGCGGTCTTGAACGGCTCGACCTCGGCCAACCGCTCGGCCTGTTCCAGAGAGGCGAGCGAGACGCCGAACAGCCCCAGAAAGATCATGTATTTCACCGGCCACAGCCGCTCATGCAGCCCCCAGGGCAGGCTGTATTGCGGAATGCCCAGCTTGCGGCCGATCTGGTTCAGCAGCTCCTGCAATGCGCCGAACGGACACAGCCAGCCGCAATAGGCCCCCCTGCCCCAGAAGATCAGCGCGGCGGCGACGGCAAACCACAGGATGAAGGTCAGCGGGTCCAGCAGGAATGCCTGCCAGCTGAAGCCGGTCGCGAAACTGTTGGCCAGCGCCATGATATTGACGACCGATAATTGCGCGTTCCACATCCAGCCCAGAACCACCAGCGTCAGGGTCAGGAAGGACATGCGGAACCAGTAAACCGCGCGCTCCGACCGGCTGAGCCATTCCTGAAAGAAGAATGCAGCAGTCAATACGCTGAGCATCACGACGAGAACCGTGACCTGAAGCTTCTTCCCTTCCCAGATCCGCTTCCACAACGCGGCCTGCGCGCTCGCCTCATCCTGCACGGCAATCGTTTCCGCGGGCGACGGCGCGGACGGTGCTGCGGCAGGTTCGGGGGACGGGAGCGGGATCAGATAGTTTTCCGGCAGCTCATAACCCAGATCGAATGTGGTGAAGACCTTCTCGATGGCCGCAACGTCGCGATGCACCAGAAGCTGAATGCGGAAAGGCCGCGTCGGGTCGAAGCCGCTATCGGCGGGGATCCTGAAAAGATCGGTCTCGCTGAAATCGGGCGCCCCGTCCGTCACGATCTCCGCCCGGCGATGATCCCGGTCGCGGAAACGGACCGATATATCGTCCTGGATCAGCTGGATGCGGTCGAATATCCCGCCCCGGACATAGCCCGACCCCTTGAAGCTGTACTGCCCCAGCCCGGCGATCAGAACCGCCTCATCACCGTCTTCCAGCCAATCGTCCAGATTGCCGAACTCGGCATCGCCCAGCACTGGCCGCCCGATCCCCGGCAGGCTGACCAGCACGGCCTGCATGTCGATGAACACCGTCTCCGGCGGATCGCTCAGCGCCCTCGCGTCAGAACGCGGGTCGCCAAGCGCGGCAAATGCCTCGTTCACCTCGCCTGTCGTCAGGGTCAGCCGCCGGACCGTGCCATCACCCAGAAGCGTGTCCCAGTCCCCTTCCGCGACTGCCGCAGCGTCAATCTCGAAGCGCGGGCCGGTGTCCTGCTCCTCCGCCAGGCCGCCCAGACCAAGCGCACGCGCCACTTTCAGGCTGGAGCGCAGGATGGAATCGTCGATCACCATGACCGTGACCGTCGCCCCCGACACGATATCCAGCTCATGCGACGACGTCCCGGCAGCCTCCGCCACCAGATCAAGCCCGGCATAACCCTCCGCCACGGCGGTCATCTTCGCCTCGGGGATGCCGATCAGAACGATGGGCTCGGAATGCTTGACCAGCTTGACGCCAAGCACCTTTGCGTCGGGGCTGATGGCGACCAGCGTGTGAATGGGCTTGCCGGAATAGCCGGTCGTTCCGACGAAATCGGAGGTCATGAACGCATAGCCCAGCGTCTCTGCCCCGCTCAGCAAGGGGGCGACCGGTATATCATCGCGGATCGGGCCGAAACCGTCGGCACCCGCCACCAGATCCGCCGGCGCGACCTCGTCCAGATAGCGCGCCAGCACCGAAGATTGCTGCGCCTGCGCCTGCGCCGTCACCAAAGCCGCCAGAACCAGGGCAAGAATGCTCAGAAGGCGGCGTAAAACGGGCATGGAATCATTGCTCCCAATGGCAGCGAATGCGGACTCATTCACCTCGGCGCTAACGACCCCCAACCACAAAGTCCTTGAGCAAAGTCAGTTCCGCGCCGCGCCCTCAATAACGAGAATGCAGCCGCTTTTTGTTATCCGTTGGGAACGGATGGTTTTTCGCTCGGGACCGGGGTTTTTACGGCAACACACACTGGTGCGACAGATTGGCGCAACACAACTATAGGCTGATCTAATGGCGATTTCAACATCTGAACAGATCTGCGCGGCCGAACGGCTTGCGCCAGCGGCACCGATCAGGGCGCGATCACATCCAGCCGGGGGAAATACGTCTGGTAGCGCCCCCGATCCCGCGTCAGCAGGCGATACCCCCGGATGGCCGCATGGGCGCCGATATAAAAATCCGGCAGGGGGGAGCGCCGCGCACCGCCCCGGCGGCGATAGCCGAGAAAGGCTTTGCCAGCAAGAAAGGCGGCGGCCCAGGGCAGCGGCTCACGATGGAATATCTCTTCCGGCAACAGCGCATCGAGGGCTTCTATCCGGCTATGCGCAACGGAAACCTCAGCATATATCAGCGGATTGATGACCAGCCGCGCCCCCTGCCCCGCCCGCGCCAGCGCAGCGGCGGACCAGTCCGCCCATTCCGCGTCATTGGTGGTGATGTCGATCAGGATATTCGAGTCGACCAGAACCGGCGTCATTCGCGGGTCAGCGCCATGATCTCATCGGTGCTGAGCCCGGTATCGGCACTGCCGCGCAACCCGGCAATGGTCGCCTGCAACCGGCTGGCACGCGCACTGCCCGCCTGCCCCGCTGCAACGACCCGCACGACACCATCATCCCCGATAATGAACTCAACCTCGGTTCCCGGCTGAAACCCGGCGAAATCGCGGACATCCTGCGGAATGGTCACCTGACCTTTGGTGGTAATGCGCATGGCGTGCTCCTTGGTAATACCGAAAGTAATACCGAGGACGGGCGCGGTCAAGCGCCGGGCAAAACGCTGCCGGTTCCGCCGCGCCAACAACGCTGCCGCCCCTACCCGCGCGGAAGACCGCGGGTTTTGGCTCCGCTGGCGATCCGCGCGAAATATGGCACATCTCAGTTACAGGCCAGGCCAATAACCACGACCAATTGCACAACAACGCCCAGATTCGCGCAAAAGCCCCGTCTTTCCGATAATTAGAATCTAGCCCCGCAACCGGCGCAGCGGCCAGCGTGGATTCGGTAAAATCCACCCCCATATGCCCGTTTAACCCCCAAAATACGCGAGAAAACTGCGAATTGAACCGGATTCACGGCCTGTCCCGGATAGAGATCGCGATTTCTGCAACCTATAGTCAGAAATTAGTTAATAATTATCGTCTAGATTGTTTTCTGTGTCACTGACCCGGCTCGTTAACTATTTTCTGCATAAGGAAAATCCAATGGTTCTGGTTACTCCCCCCAGCACCGGCGTTAACGATCCGGGGCAGTGGTTCACGACGATCATCATCAATAATGTCGGCCAGGTCGATACGCTTCAGGGCGATTCCATCGCCGAAAACGCGCAGGATCTTCTTGGCGGCAAGACATTTTCCGTCACCTCCGCCGAGGCGCGCAGCTATGACGGGGCCGGGGATCAGAACCATATCCTCGGGGTCGAAGATTACGGATACACTCAGGATCTGATCGAGTTCGACGATTTTCCCGGCAGCAAGGTCGTCGCCGACGCCGCCCTCTATGTCTACGCCACCTTCTCGACCACGACCGGCGACTCGCTCTGGCTGGCCGTCTATGCGGCGCAATACGAAATGCCCGATGGCACGTTTCGGATCATGTTTCAGCCCGTCGGGGTCAACGATCTCGACTACCTGACCGGTTCGATCAACGCCGTCACCTTCGACGACCCGGTCAACACCATCAATTACGGCACCTATTATGTCGACCGCGATATCCAGTCGAGCATTGTCTGCTTCGCCCGTGGCACGCTGATCGCAACCCCTTCTGGCGAAGTCCCGATCGAGGAATTTCAGCCCGGCGATCTCGTCCTCACCCGCGACGAAGGCGCGTTGCCGATCCGCTGGATTCAGAAGCGCCGCCTCGATTCGATCGACCTGATGCTTAATCCGAACTGGCACCCGATCCGCATCCGGGCCAACGCTCTGGGCTCCGGGTTTCCCCGCACCGATCTCGTCGTCTCCCCCCAGCATCGCATCATGATCAACTCCCGTATCGTCAGCAGAATGGCCGGGGTGAACGAGGCACTGGTGCCGGCCAAGAAACTGCTTACCCTCGACGGGGTCGATGTCATGGATAACGTCACGGAGGTCGAATACTGGCATTTCCTCTTCGACAGCCACCAGATCGTCACCTCCAACGGCCTGCCGACGGAAAGCCTGTTCACCGGCCCGCAGGCAATGACAGCACTCAGCCAGGACGCCCTGACGGAACTGCGCGAACTGATGCCCGAAGCATTTTCCGAAACCGCAGACGGCCCGCCTGCCCCCCTCGCCCGCAAAGTCTTCGAGCCGGGGAAGATCGGCAAATTACTGGAGCGCCACCGGAAGAACAACAAGCCGCTCGTTCAGGGCTTTGAGTGCCAGATCGTCAGCGTCAGCTTTTCGCCGCAACTCATCGACCAGCTAAAATAACGCTCATCTCTTGCGATGGACGGATTTCCGCCGCGCGCGTCCCGCGTCACGACCCCGCCGTTTCAACCGAAATTGAATGCAGACCCGGCTCGACCCGGCGCGCCACGATCTCGATCCGCCGCATCAGATGCGTCCGAACATAGCTCGCATGAAATCCGGTCGGCGCAACCAGCGTCAATCGCCCGTCGCTGATCCCGCCATCACCAAGCCCGGCGATCCAGGCATCGAAAACCGCCTGATCCTCAGCCGCCAGCAGCCCCCGCATCGCCGCCCAGACCGTACCAGCAGGCGGGGCTTCGGTCCGCCGGAAGGGAACCACTTTGCGGTCGATTTCGGGCGGAGGTGCCCCCCCTGCCCTTTCGACGAAATCGGGTCCGATATTTTCCCAGACAGCGCGCGTATCCAGCATGATCCGCTCGAGATCGAAGCCGAGCACCGCCACCCGGCCACGCGCGCCCTGCCGCTTGACCGTGACCCAGCCCAGTGACCGCAGCCGCGCCATGTCGCGTTTGACCGTCCGTTCATCGACGCACCACAGCCGCGCAATCTCGCGCTGACCCATCGTCAGCTCATTGCGCTGCCAGTTATACCGGGTGGTGATCAATGACATGAACCGCATGACCAGCCGCTGCCGGTGCTGGTCCCCGGCAAGCCCATAGGCCATGAGTGCCGAGAGTATGTCATATTTCTTCGCCGCGGCCTCCCGGCCAACGGGACGGATCACCTGCATCACTGCTCCTGCCCGCCGGTTCACCCGGCTGATATGCTCCCGCCATGGAACTGGCGGCCCTCGCACGGCGTGGTGATCTTGTGCCACCCAAAACGCTTTTCGCCGTCCTTACCGCATTTGCGTTCGCTTTTCCGATTCTGTCAAGGGATTTGCCGAATGGGCGGGTTCCCTCGTCTCTTTCCGACAGGAAATAACGGTATCTATGGTATTGGGTGACATCCAAGGTGACC
>NZ_CP115762.1 GCF_027912675.1 Paracoccus sp. SCSIO 75233
CTGAAACTCATAGGCGCGTGGTATCTTTATTTTTCCTCCAAAACCGTGCTACCATAGAAGCAGAATCGAGTCGAACTCGGACCCAACCGAAGTCAGGGCTTAGGAATGAGCGGTAGTCTAGAACAGTTTTTGACGGACCTGTCACGTGGGCTTGAGCGCACGATGGTGGCAGTGAACAAGGAACTCACCTTGCGTCAGCGCATCAAGCGCACGTGGTCAATGCGCCAGTGCGCAAGGTTTATGAACGTCAGTATTCAGTATCTAACCAAGTTCGCCAATTCGAGCGACGACTTTCCCGCGGGCGAATATGTTGGAAGAGAGCGTGTTTTCACGCTTTCCGAATTGATGCACATGCGGGCCCTTCTGGCGGCCTCGGCAAAGCGGCCCTACGACTACCTAGCCTGGCGCAAACCCGACGCCCCCTTACCCGTCATCTCGTTTGCCAGCCAGAAAGGGGGCACGGCTAAGAGCCTGAGCGCCGCGCATTTTGCGCAGTATCTCAGCTTGCATTACGGCATGCGCGTTGGTGTCATGGATGCAGACCCGCAAAGCACGATAACGCTCTACTTTGTCGGGGGTGAAGGTCTTCCCCAGATGCCCGACGAAAACACCGCCTCCATGGTGGACTTTGCCGGCCTCTTCCAGTCGGAAGATGCGCCATACACTGATCACGATGCGCAGACGCTCGACAGCTTCTTTCTAAAGACCTCCTGGCCGGGGCTGCGTCTGCTGCCGGCACATGGCGAAACGTCTGAGGGAGAGATCCAGATTGCGCGCCTTGTGCGAGAGGCCCCCGCCGGAAAGAGCTTCTATCGCTACCTGCGCGATGCCCTTGATCGCTGGAAAGCGGGCCACCCGCCAAAAACGCTGCCCAACGAATTGGTAGTCGAGGGCAAGGTCGATCAGCAGCGACTGAACGCTGCGCTGACCGAGACCCTCGATGTCATCATCATCGACTATCAGCCTGCGTTGACACTTTTCCAGCTGAATAACGTGATTGCGTCGACTTCGCTGGTCATCCCGCAAACCATGAAGGGGTTTGACATCGCAACGCTGTCGACCTTTGTGACCGGCCTGCTGGGGATGCTTCAGCATATTCTGGCCCATGAACGGATCGAAATAGGAACTGGTGCCAACATGCTGTTGCCGACGATCGTCCAACGATCCAATGCGCAGGATCTAAACCACATCGGAAACCTGCTGGAACACTGCCCCACGGAAATTCTGCCGGTGTTTTATCTGCGTTCCGACGCAATCTCGAATGCGTCGGACGTCTATCAATCCGTATACGAATATGAGCCGGACACGCCGGGAAAACGCAAGGGGATCAACCGGTTCATCACGAATGCCGATGCGGTTAACGACGCCATAGTATCGCGACTCTGGCCGGGCTTCGAACGCGGTTATGCCAATACATGGATGGACGAGTTCTATGAAGATGACGGCGAGGGTGAAGCATGAAACGCAGTATTCCAAGGTCGCTGGTCAGCAAGGCTACTAGTCCCGACACATCCAAGGAGCGCACGCCCGGTCCCGAAGGCCGGGCAGAAACGGGCGACGCTGTTTCTACTCCTTTCAAGGGGGCCGGCAGTGCTTGGAAATCAGGGGCGCTTGCGCAATCGCAAGCCGCTGTGGAGCGAAGCAGAGCTGAGCTTTGTTCGGATATCTTAAACGGCCGCCACGAAATAAGCCTGTCGCCAGACCAGATATCAGATCCGATGGGGACAGACCGCCGTCAAGACTGGATGTCCCAGGAAGCATTCAGGTCTCTGGTAAACAGCATTGCCTCGAACGGGCAGGACACACCCATTCTGGTGTGGCCCGAGGATCCGGATTGGGAGCCGGATCCGTTGGAGCCGTCGAACGTCACTGGTGTTCCATTTGTCATGCTTACAGGACGCCGCCGACTGGCGGCCGCGTCGGAGTTGGGTTTACCTCTTCGTGCAATCCTCGCTTCGCCGGAAGCGCGAAACGCCGAGAACAGCAAGTTTGAGATGTTGTTTCTGCGGTTCCGCGAGAATGAGGAGCGCGAGAATCTTAGCCCATTTGAGCGTTTGGTTTCGATTGGTGAAATGTATGAAACGTTGGCTTCTGGGGCAGACAAGCTGACAGCTGTGGCCTTCGCAAAGAAAATTGGCGTGCATGAGAGCCTAGTCTCACGAGCGAGGTCTGTTTTCGCTGCGCAGGATCAGATCTTGAACGCGTTCAAGAATGTCTACGACATGAGCTTTCGTGATTTGCAGGGAGCCTTAGCGAGCTTGGAGAGGGTGAACAAACCCAAGCTCAAACCGAAGGCAAAGCCCAGAAAGCTCACGGTCAAACGCAAGGTGGGCAACCGAAATCTTTCGGCGACTTCAGTCGATGGAAACCTATCCATCAAGGTTGCAGGTGTGCCGATAGACCAAGAGCGTCTCGAGAAGCTCGGAGATTTAGTCGCCGACTACTTGAGCGCCGAAGGTTCGGGGAAGGAAACCGACTGACGACAATGTCAGCGACATATCCTCCAGAACGACGAGGCAAGGAGCAAAAAGGAACGACAATCGAAATAAAGGCAAAAGAAAAGCCCCCAAGCGGTGTGGCCTGAGAGCTGATCTTAATGGTTTGGTCACCTTCAAGATAAGTCTCGCAGGATTCACTGTCAACGACGAACGCTCCTGAGCGAACGGCTTTCTTTTGCCTCCACATAAACGGAGGTGAGATACAGGCATGAAACATACAGGTTGGCGCAAGCCGACACCGGGTCTTGGGGTTGCTGAGCAACTTGCCCAAGCCGGTGAACGGGTAGCAGTACCCAAAACACGGGCATTCGTGGCACTTAAGCGCGTGGGGGCACATATCGGCTTGAAGGCCGGAGACATGTTGCTCCTCGACACGCTCGGGGCCTTTACCCAGGCCCAGGACTGGGAGGAGGGGCAGCGTCCGATCGTCTGGGCGTCGAACGCCTATCTGATGGAGCAAACGGGTTTTTCGCTGTCTGCCCTCAAGCGCCACGCGCGGCGCCTTGCTGAGATCGGCGTGATCTCCTTCCAGGATAGCCCCAATGGCAAGCGGTGGGGCCGCAGAGACGTCGATGGCCGCATCGTCGAGGCCTATGGCTTCGATCTGTCGCCGCTCTCAGCCCGTGTCGAGGAGTTCGAGGAGCTTCATGCTGAGTTGCAGGCTGAACGCGAGCTCTGCCTACGCCTGAAGCGCCAGATCACTGTGGCGCGCCGGATGATCCGAGCCCGGATCGAGGCAGCTCTCAGCAGCGCTCTGCGTGGGCCCTGGAGGCAATTCACGGGGCTTTTTGAGGAGCTTCTGGAACGACTTCCGCGCCGTCATGAAGCTTCAGAGCAGTTGGAGCGGCTATTGGCATGGTTCAAGGAACTCCAAGAACGGGTCGAGGCGGCTTATCTTAAGGCGACTGTTGCGACAAAACCTGTGGAAAACACCGATGATAAACACGCCCAAGTCACGAAGAAGACTCAAGAAATGAACCCCAGGGAGGTCATTTCTGAACCTCATATACTAATTACAAACCAACTTAATCCTGTAACTAGTAATTCCTCTGAAAAAGAGGAAGCGGCGGGTGTGGTGCCTAATGCCCAACCCGAAGAGCGGGTTGATAGGGAGCTGGAAGACTGGGTTGCCGAGGTACGCAAGAAGCGGACAGCGCTCGATCTGCCGACAATCATGCAGGCCTGTCCGGAATTCGCATCCTGGGCGCGGAATTTGGGTGGATTCCTGAAAGATTGGGGCGATCTGCACCGGGTTGCCGGTCAACTCAGGCCGATGATCGGGATCTCTGAGCATGCCTGGAACGTGGCGCAGGACCGAATGGGCACCCAGGTGGCCACGGCCGCGTTTGCCCTCGTCTTCGAGAAGCACAGTGCGGGCGAGGTTGCCTCGCCGGGCGGCTATCTGCGGGGCATGGTCGAGAAGGCCGGGGCAGGGGAGCTGCATCTCGAGCGCAGCTTCTATGGTAGGCTCAGTGGGCAGGCGGCGTGATAGGGCAGGGGCTCAGAGACCGGCGGCTTTGGTCAGGTTCACCCGGAACCGGTCCCGGCGGCGCTGATAGCGGCGGGTCATCTCGGCGGAAGCGTGGCCGAGGTGTTTCTGGACGTAGCGCTCGTCGACTTCGGCGGAGCTGGCGAGACCGGCGCGCAACGAATGGCCGGAGAACAGCGCCAGGCGGTCTTTCTCAGGCAGGTCCGACCGGATGCCGGCGTCGAGCACGGTGCGCTTGATCAGGCGCGCGACGTGTTTGTCGTTGAGGCGTGTCTCCAGCGCCTTCTTGCCGTCCCGCGAGGTGCCGACAAAGATTGGGCCAAAGTCGATCTTGGCGAAGTGCAGCCATTGTTCGAGCGCATGGACAGGGCAGGTCTGATCCTTGGAGCCGCGGCCGATCTCGACCTCGCGCCAGCCGGTCTTGGCATTGAGGGTGAGCAGGGTGCCCTTGTCGAACACTTCAACCCAGCCGCCCGAGTCCGGCGTGTCGTCCTTGTGGACATCGAGGCTGACGATTTCCGAGCGACGAAGGCCGCCGGCGTAGCCCAGCAGCAGGATCGCGCGATCCCTGAGGCCGCGCAGGTCAAAAGGCAGGGTGGCCACCATCGCAAGGATGTCATCGGCCAGGATCGCTTCCTTTTGCACCGGCGGACGGGCGTGTTTGCGTTTGATCCCGGCCAGCACGGTGGCGATATGGCGGTTCTTGCGATCGAGGGCAAAGCCGCGCTGCGCATAGTTCCAGGCGAGGCCCGACAGGCGGCGGTCGATGGTGCTGACCGATAGGGCAGGGGAGGGGCCCGCTCCGGACGCCAGGTCCGCAAGGTAGAGCCCGATCATTTCGGGCGACGGGGGCAGAGTCTCCGCGCCCTTCATCCGGCACCAGCGCGCGAAATGCGCCCAGTCTTTCGCATAGGCCTTCAGCGTATTGTCCGAGGCCGCGGCGCGCGCATAGTCGCGCGCGGTATCCACCAGCCGATCGAGCGTGCCTGAACCAGCCACAAAGGAAGGAAGGCTCAAAGCCTCGCTGCTGGGATGATCTCTCTCGTTGTTCTCGCTGACCGAAGGCCCATTTGGCGGCTTTGAGATCGATTTCTCGTTGTTTTCTGACATGTCGCTGAGCATATTCTTTGGTGTCCGATAATGCAAACTTATTGGACATAATGGGGAATGGCGAGGTGGGGCGGTTTATGTGCTATTTACTGGCAGAAACCGCCGCACGAGTGTAGGCTTCAGGCATGTCTTTCGCCCGGCCAGATCACATCAGCGACCTCGACACGTTACCCCGGATGCCCACTTGGGTCACCTCTGCACGCGCTGAAACCCTTGAAGATGTTGCGTTTTTGTCGGGCGCGGCGCTGAACCACCTGCATCTTGTGCTAGGACGCGCGGAGGTGCCCCAAGCCTTGTTGCGGGACCGGCTCGCGCTGCGCGCAGCGGAGGCCTGTGTCGCGTTTTCGGGGCGCCTGGAGAGAGCAGGGGATCTGCGCGACGCGGTGCATTTATTGCGCTCTGGCGATCTGCCGGGACCGGCTGGCGAGACCTGCCTCGCCTGGCGGCGCGCGGTGGAGCGGCCTGTGTCGACCAAGGCTCTGGGTCGAGCCTTGCCGGCCTTCGAGTCGGGCAAGATCGCGATGTGGCTCAATGCAGGGAAGGGGGCGCCGGTGATTCGGGCCGCGATGGTGCTGGAGGCCGTGCTAACGGAGGCGCCACGCGCTGACGTAGCTTCGCTGGTCCTCGCGGATGTGGCTCTCGCCCAAACATTCGGTTGGGATCATCTCGTGCCGTTGTTGGCCGCGGGTCTGAAACGTGCCGACCTGCGCAAGCAGGGCGACGATTTGCGTCTCGCCTGTCATCGGGCACTCATCTTATCGGCGGTCGAGGCTGTGCGTCTCTCCGCCGACCTCGCGCGTCGGGCGGCACACCTAAAGGCCGTTGCGCCAAAGCTTCGCGCCAAGGGAGCGGATGCCGCTGTCGAGATGTTCCTCACCCGCGATGCCGTGGCACCTTTGGCCTTGCCCTTGTCGGATCGCGCCGCGCGGCGGCTTTGCGACCGACTGGTCGATCTCGGCGCGGTGCGCGAGCTGACAGGGCGAGATACGTTTCGGCTCTACGGGGTGTAGCGATGGCGAAGGATCGTTCAGAGCCGGACCTGGACCGTGAGTTGGCCGACCTGCCGCCTGAGCTGCGCTGGCGGGAATGGATGCGCCGGATCGAGGCGGTGCTCTTTGCGTCGGCCTCGCCAGTGCCGCGCGAGGACCTGGTCCGCGTGGTGGGGCCGGGGGCTTCGGTCGATTTGCTGGTAGACGACCTTGCCGCCGATCTGGAGGGGCGGGCCTTCGAGATCGCCCAGGTCGCTGGCGGCTGGATGTTCCGCACGCGCGCCACCTACGCCCCCGCGATCCGCGCGGCGGCGGATATCGGGAACCAGCTACTCGATCTGAGCGAATTCGACGTCGCGGTTTTGGCGGCCATCGCTTACCACCAGCCGATCACGCGCGACGGGCTCAAAGACATCTTTGGCAAAGAGATCAGCCGGGACCTGATCGGAAGGCTGCATGCGCAGGGTCTGATTGGAACTGGGCCGCGCGCGCCGCGTCGTGGTGCGCCCTATACCTTTGTGACGACCGAGCAGTTCCTTGTCGCCTTCGGGTTGGAAAGCCTGCGCGATCTTCCCGATCGGGAGCAGTTGGAGGATGCGGGGGTTGTAGGCGAAGCGCCACATATCGATTATGGGTAACGCGTTGCCGATGCTGAGGATGAAGTCCGCCGTTGTGCTTATCGTTTCATTTGCTGTGCAACGATTCAGCTGCGCGCCAAGAGAGTCGCGTGATTGCAATGTGATAATCGTTTCAAGATTTCTGAACGAAGCCTCGTGCATTTATTAGCGACAAGGCATTCCCTCCTCATCGTTGTGGGCGGAGAGCCGACTTTCGGCGGCGCAGCGCAGCAACGGCAGCATTCCTGAGAATGCGGTCACCGGTGCACGGCGCAGCGATGATCCGGCACCGCGCATTGTGATCGGGTGGGGAGCGGACGGATGCCGAATGTACCTAATTTATTCCAATAACGAAATCGTGCGAGCCACTCTCGGTCTAGGTTCTTGCATCTACGACGTAAAAGTTGTCACCGGCCGCTTCGATTACCTCGTCCGGCTGATCTTCGACGACAGTTAACGTGAGGACGCTGCAGTCATCCCGGTCTTCGGAAGGCTGGAACGCACCGCCCCGAAGAAACGCGGTCTTCTGTTCGGGATCGAGTGAGGCCCAGAACCCATCAGTCGTGAGAACCAGGCGCTGACCCGCCCCGAATGTTTGGACGGTCTCTTGGGGAACCATGAATCGTTTTGTGCGAAAGCTCCGCGTAAGGAGGTTGCGCGACGGTGACCGTGCGAGCTCATCAATCGCTACCGGCGATATGGCGTTTGCCAGGGTGTGCGGCTGTATCGACCACGCGATATCAGACGTCTCTTGAACCAATCCTGCAAGACAATCACCGGCGTGGAGAATGCAGGTCGCACCCTGCCTTTCGATAAGTGCAATCACGACACTCGCCGAGTCTCGCCGATATGTGCGTGAAAGTTCCGCGTGGATCACGCGCAAACGGTCGATGATGGTCTTCGGTGTCACGACTTCCGCAACGACGAACCAGTCAATCAGATTGCGCGCCACGTCGCGAGCGAAAGCGCCACTGGCTTTCCCGTTCGAGGAGCCGTCGAGCACAACAGCAAGAACAGCATCGTCACGAAGTCCAACCCCGCAACAATCGCGATTGTCATTGGTGCGATGTCCTTGTTCGCTGCGCCACCTGATCTCTACTCCCATCTCAGCCACCGCCATCGCAATTCGCGAGCGCGTCGATACGGTCGCGGACAATGTCGACGCGTCCAGCCGGGCCTCTGATATTCCCTTCCAGGAAGTTGTCGAAGTCCGCGTGTTCTTTGAATGCCCGGAGTTCTGAAGCGATAAAGTTGCGCACGTCTTCGTCTGCGCCTTGAACTTCAGCAAGAAGTTCCTCCCGCCCGTCCACGACGATTACGACATCTTCGAGATCATGGCTCCCCAACGGGTCGTCGCCACCACGCCCGCGGTAGGCTTCGAGCTTCGTCGCGATAAAGAGCGGCGCAGTCAGATGCTTGATCTCCAGCTCGCCCGTCAACGGATGTGAGACTGCTGTTTCGATGCCCTGCGCATACCAGCGGTTCGAGAAACCGAGGATGCGTTCGTCGTCCGGCATGAAATCGACGATGAGTTCGCCAAGTCTCATGCGACAGATGACTTCGTCCTGCGGGGAAATCGTGAAGCCCTTCCCGAACAGTTGTTCCTCCAGCTCTATCCACTCGCCGTAACCGGCCAGGTCGACGATGAGATCGACATCATTTGTCAGTCTCACGTCTTCCAGCGTGATCGGATCGGTGATGAAGAGTGCCGTCGTACATCCGCCGACAAATACAAGGCGATCGCGCAGATCGTCCCCGATGGCCTCGGCCACGGTTTCGAGCATATAGAGAAGCTGCCCCTGGACTGTCATTTGTTCAGGAGCCTTTGCTTGAGCCGCTCGACGGCAAGATTGGATTCACGCTGCTTGCCAAGCCTGATGGCGTCGACCAGTGCGAGATATTCGTACAGGCGCTGGTCTTTCTGGACGGCCTCGGGGACAGATTTGAACAGCGGTTCAATCGAAAGTCCGCGCACTCGACCCTCCGCATAAGCCCATACATAGATGTCTTGGCCGACACTAATGAGCTGACCTTCGAGCATCGGCGCAGAGAACCCAGTTGGAACGCCTCGCTCTGGCGCGCCGGGTTTCGCCGGAAAGACAAACTTCAGACCATTGGCGATAAACTCGCACAGGTCACGACGATTTGGCTTCACCCGCCGATAGCTACGATCCCTTATGGCCAGGCCGGACTCTAGGCTACGGTTGAGCGAAGCGCTGACTTCTGTCTTGCTGATACCAAGAGAATTGCCCAGACCACGGACCGAGTAAGGCTCTTCGCGACCCGAGGACCAGTCGGGGCTATCTAGAAGATCGGAATCTTCCTGATTTTGCAGGCTCACAAGCTTGAGCAAAATGACAATATCTTGACTTTTCATCATCTTATACGAAATGTCCTCTGTCCCCGGACCAAGGACACTTAGCCACACGAGGGACGTTTTGTCAAATTGCAGGTCCACACCGCTGTTGCAGGTATCGGTGAGAGGGGCTCTGAAGCGTTCCGGGTTTTCCGGCAACTGTATTCAGGTTGGCTGAACTTCCCGGAAGTAGGTGCCGTTCACGACCATGCTGTTGAGCACGCTGAGCAGCTTCCTGGCCGTCGCAGCCAAAGCAGCTTTCACCGGTTTCCCTGCCTCCTGCAGCTTCTGCCAGAACGCTCTGAACGTCGCCGAGTGACGAGACGCGTGGGCCGCCGCCACCGCCGGCAATGCGCTGCGCTTTGGCGCCGGTGATGCCGCCTTCGATGGCGGCGGCAATCCGGTCCATCGCGTCGTTGATCTCGACGAGGCTTTCGGCGCGATCCGTGAGGGGCAGATAGGTCAAATCGATATCGACCGAGAGGCGCGGAAGGTCGCGATAGAAGAGGTTGATGGCCGTCCCGCCCTGCAGCGTAAATATCTCCTCCTTGGCCACATATGGGAGTATCCGGACGAGCAGCGCCACTTGGGCGGCATAGTTTTCACGCGCCATGACCACGTTCCTTTCCTACAAACTCTTCGGGCACCATGATCCTGTAGCGCGGATGTATCCTGCCGCCTTTGACCAATGCGCGATCCCCGCGGCCGAGGTCGAACTCTTCCGGATCGAGACGCTTGCGCCAGGCATGGTCGTGGCGGTCGGCGAACACGAAGAACAGGCGTTTGACCTTGATCTTCTTGCAGCTTTTGAGCAGTGCCGAGAGGGTTCTCGGTCGCAACGTCGTCAGGCTTTCGAACGCCATGTCGAGGTTGTGAAAGCTCTCTTGATCCGGCAACTCGTCCAGCGCCTCAAAGATCGCGCGTTCCGGTGAGGACATCACCAGTTTCCAGTCCCACGGCAGGGAAGATGCTGTCTCTCCCTGATTTTCTCGCGCGCCATCGACACCCAACTCCGGGTCGGAGAACAGCGATACGCTGCGTGTGCGGAGTTCGGTGTTGAGCGGCAGTTTTTCGAGCCAGTTGGGGATTTTTGAGCCGTAGAGCCAGACTGTGCTCTTGTCGCCGAAGGAGAGATAGTGCGCATAGCCTTGCAGGCCCAATGCCGTCACCCCGCCGATATGGACAGGGTAGTGCATGATGTGCTGGAGCGAGAGCAGGCAGGTCTTCCAGTCGAGCGTGTTCGTGGTGGCGTTGCCTGGTGCCGGGCGGCGGAAGACGCCGCGGCCAAGGCGTTCTAGCCAGCCGCGTTGGACATAGGCGTAGGACGAACGCCGGCCTATCCCGTGGTGCTCAAGCCAGGCGGAGTCCACGAGGAACCCCGTGGGAACAGCCTCAAGAAGGCTCTTTAGTTTTTCGTGTTCTTGTCCACTCATGCGCGACACAATGATATATTTTTTAAAGAGGAGGCCACATGTTTCTGTGAAAACCTGTGAGATAGTCCGTCAAGGATCGACAAATTCTGGAATTTTCAAAGAGACTGGTGGTTGTCAACTCTGAAGCTCACCAGCAAAGCAGGGCGTGGATGCCCTCGGAGGGCTGAGAAGACATCCGGCCATTCGGATCGAACAGTCGAAGCTATGTGCCCCTGTCGAAGCCGCTGCGCCAAACCAGAGTCAGGTTTCACTTTCGATTGTGGCGTTCTTTTGCCCATACAAACATCGCACCGACGGCAGCATTGGCTTGCTGCACGCTGAACACTTCCGGTTCGAACGCGCCCGCCCATTGCTTTGTATCGCGATGTTCCGGGTGGTGTTTGTCGGTCAGCGCGTCGAGAAATTCTTCGTAAGAATAGGGCCCGCCACTATCCTCTGGCGGGCACGCTCGCTCTCCGGCAACACAGGCGGGGAAGTCCAGATCTGGTCTTCCGGTTGGTTTGCTAATCTTCTCAACGGTGACGAGATGCCGCCAACCATCGCCGAAATCATAAGTATATGTGAACTGACTGCCTTTCTTGACCAGATCTCCAAGAGCAAACTTCTTTTCGTCCTTCCGGCCATCGTTTGGGTCCCAGCTGTCGTCACGTTCGTCGCGGGCCTCGAACCTGTCTTCGCCAATCTCGAACTCATGCAGATGATAGTCTTGCCAAGGCATAGCGCCTTGGAGAACGGAATGCAGGATGTCCAAGCTGATGTCATTCGGCACGAGGATCCGGCGCCAGATCGGTGGTTTGATGCCAATAAGTTCGATTTTCAGCTCAATCAAAGTGTGTTCCGCCTGTCTCAATGGCCCTGCCGTTCAAGTAATTTTTGATTCTTAAGCTGAAGCATTCAAGGGGAACATTGGCCCCTCCTGCCCTTTGGTCAGGACCGCGCCCTACTCGGTCGGCTGCACGCAGCCGCCCTCCCCGAGCTGAAACGCCGCCTCTCCCTGCGACGTGCCGCTGGCAGTGCAGTCTCCTCCGGAGCCGGCCCAACCAGCCGTCGCATGGTCGTGGCAACGCTCCATCTCGGCCGTTCCGGTTACGGTCACTGGGGCGGGGGTGTGCCCTCAACGGTGCGAACAGATGTATGTGGCCATCGGGCCAATCAAGCATAAAGCATGGGAAATGCTTCAACCATGACGTTAGTCGTTGCAAAGATGGCTGTGCAAAATAGTGTGGTTCGGAGAGGGTTCCGATAATGTCTTCAATAATCAAGTTTTTCCGAATTACATTCTTTCTCGTCCTATATTTTTTCTTATGCATGGTCGTGGTGACCACAATGCTTCAGGCTTGGCCGATTGGCGGCCAGATGTTGTTTCCATTTGGTGTTCCCGTCATTCTGGTCTGGTGGCAAGAAAAACGGAGATCGCGGAAAGTCGCTGCAAAGGCGCAAGCTGAGGGGAGTTCTGAAAACCTACCCCCCCGACCTGAGCAGGTGCCGCGCCCAAGTGCCTACGACAAGCGTATCGAGCGTGAGCGCGAACGAACCCGCGAAGCCAACGCGTCCAAAGAGCCGGCTGCCGTGCAGGCTTACTCCCCACCAAAGCAGGACTACGCTGAAATCGTTCGGGCTGGAAAGTCTGCAGCGCCGGCACTTGCCGCTGCCGCTGAACGAAACCAGCCCTCGCGAGTGGCATCGAGCGCATCGGCCGGATCATCGAAAAGCGGGTGGGTCCGGTCTAACGAAACAGCTAGCGTCGCCGGCCGCAACATCGGCGGGATGGTCTATGTCGGCACGCCTCCCTTGCTGAACACCCACGGGTATCGTGACAAGTGCCGAGCCTATATCGATCCATCCCTGTCCGTCGCGCGCTCTGGAGCCGACAAAGCTGGTGAAGGTATGCCCTACTGGCCGGGGTACTCGGATATCTCACCTCAGTGCCGGGCGACCTACCTCGACTGGTTGGCCAGCGGGCGAAACGATGCCTCCTATAACCCCGGCTACATGTTCCTGTACTTCTACGGGCTGGAGCGACGATTCTTCGTCGATCAGTCCAACGAAGATGTCAAGGATATCGTCCAGGAAGTTCGGCGGCTGCAGTCACTTTACCCTGACAACCACTCTGTCAGGCGTTATTTGGGGGAGTTTCTCGACATTGCGATGCTTGCCGAAACCGACCTCCACGCTATCGAGCCGATGTTCGAGAAGCAGGGGTGGGAACTTCCGTTCTCACTCAAATACGCAATCGGAGCTCGGATCGACAAAGGCGAGAACCTGACCGCTGACTGGTTGCTGAGTTGGTTCATCTGCCATCCGGAAACATATCTGAGAACTCCCGCGACGCGGTGCCGTGACGAGTTCGTCGCTCTTTTCCGTATACGGTTTGATCGGCGTTTTCCTGATGGGCTCAAAGTGACCAAACCCCGGAAATCACTCACGGCTTCTTATAGGGCCGCCTCGAGCGAGTTTCAGGGGTCTGCCAGCCCATCCGTGGGCGGGAAGCCGGTCCCGGATATTTCCGGTCTTCGCAAACCGGTCGAGATTGCCCAGGAGTTGGCTGATGAGGTGATTAACGACCTCGACAAGCTCAGTCGCTTCCTGGGCCGAAATCCCGATGGCCGCGGAAGCGTGGAAGCGCATGCTTTGCTGCCCTCTGAACTATGGGATGCCTTCCCATCAGAGGAAATGGAGCGCTTGAAATCTTGGGCAAGCGATATCGTCGATCGCGGGGGATTGGTGCCGCTTGAGGAGGTGATCGGACGACTGGAGGGAGAAACGAACGAGAAGATCGGAAAACGGCAAATGACAGGAGCCGCCGACGCGCTCGCGCGCCTCGGTTTCGGTCTGGCGCCCGACCCTCGGTTTGCGCTCCGGTCGCCCAAGGCGGAGGAGCCTGTTGTGCTGTTTAGTCTGGGTGAACCCATCGAAAGACTGGAGGAAGTTTCCGACAGCTATAGAAGCGCCTTGATCGAATTGGCACTTGGGTCGTTCGTCGCCCATGCTGATGGTCGCATCGCGGAGCCTGAACGCAGGGCGTTGGAAGATCAGGTTTCTGCCGCGGCCCTCAGCGATCAGGAACGCCGCAGGCTTCGCGCAAACCTTGAATGGTTCCTGGCCGTGCCACCGGACATGGCACTTCTGCGGCGGAAACTGAAGGAGGTGGGCCAAGACAACCAGGCCGCCATGCGGGCAGCGCTGGTTGGTGCAGCACATGCCGATGGCATCATTCACTCCGACGAAGTTGCAAGCATCGAGAAAATCTACAAGGCTTTGGGACTTGATCCCGCGCTTGCCTACTCTGACCTGCATGCTGGTGAAGTTGCGGATGGTCCGCGCACCGTTCGTGCCTCGCAACCAGGTCGCCCGGGCGAAGCGATACCCGAGCTTGAAAAAGCCAGCGGACCCAAACTCGACGCGTCGCGGATCGCAGCAATCCGTTCGGACACTGAGCGCGTGTCGTCCGTCCTGGGGCAGATTTTCGACGTCGAAGAGGAAGAACGTGGTGCGTCCGGGCCCGCCAGCCAAAGCCAGCTGGCGGGGCTTGACCCGAAACACGGCGCCCTCGTCCTCGAACTGCTGACTCGGGAGCATTGGTCTGAGACCGAGTTCGAGACGATCTGTGCCTCGCAAGGCTTGATGGCGTCCGGGGCACTGGAAGTCGTGAATGAATGGGCTTTTGAGACCTACGATGAAGCGCTGCTCGACGAGTATGATGGATATGACGTGTCTCTGGAAATTGCGGAGGCGGTAAAAGAAAAGATGAGTGCGGAGGGCAGGGATGTCTAAGTTGAAACCACGTGAACGCGATGCAATCGTACAGGCGCTTCGGGCCGGAGTCGTGCCCAAGCTCGGTTTGCGCCATATCCAGGTCGGCCGCGTCCGGGAGATTGAAGAGCTCGTTAAGGACATGGACCGGATATCCGATGGCGGATCGGCAATTAGGTTCATCATCGGGGAATACGGATCGGGCAAGACGTTCTTCATGAACCTGATCCGCCTCGTCGCTTTGGAGAAAGGCCTGGTCGTGATGTTCGCGGATCTGGCGCCAGATCGGCGCATTCACGCGACCGGCGGACAAGCTCGGGGGCTGTATGCGGAGATGGCCCGAAACCTCTCGACGCGGACAAAGCCCGATGGCGGGGCATTGGCCAGCGTGGTGGAAAGGTTTGTCAGCCAGGCTCACCGAGATGCTGAAGAACGGGATTTGCCCACGGGGACCGTCATTCGTGAACGCCTTGGCCACTTTGAAGAACTTACCGGAGGGTTTGAGTTCGCCGAAGTCATCCGTCGATATTGGGAAGGCCATGAGACCGGCGACGACGAGTTGAAATCCGCAGCCCTGAGATGGCTGCGCGGCGAGTTCGCGACACGCACCGACGCGCGCAAGGCGCTTGGTGTGCGAACGATCATCGACGACGCCAGTGTCTATGACCATCTGAAGCTGATGTCGGCATTCGTGTGCGAGGCCGGGTATAAAGGATTGCTGGTCGGCCTCGACGAGATGGTGAACCTCTACAAGCTCACTTCGTCGCAGGCCCGCAATGCAAACTACGAACAGATCCTACGGATTCTGAATGATGTGCTGCAGGGCAGTGCCGAGAACCTCGGATTTCTCATGGGCGGGACCCCGGAGTTTCTGATGAACACCCGTCGAGGGCTCTACAGCTACGAAGCCCTTCAATCGCGTTTGGCCGAGAACACCTTCGCGCGAGACGGATTGGTCGATCTTTCAGGACCGGTTGTCCGGCTGGCCAGCCTGACCCCTGAAGATCTCTTCGTTCTTCTGGCCAATGTCCGGCGGATCATGCAGGACGATGCAGGTGCTCTGCCGGACGACGCGCTCGAGGCCTTTATGGCGCATTGCTCGGACCGGATCGGTGAAGCTTACTTCCGCACCCCGCGCAATACGGTGACGGCCTTCGTGAACCTGCTTTCTGTGCTCGAGCAGAACCCCGGTGTCGAGTGGAGCGATCTAATCGAAAAGATCGAGGTCTCCGAAGACCTCGGCGAAGACATGACCGAGGTAGACGAGTCGATTGGTGCCCAAGACCCCGGTGACGATGATCTGATCAGCTTCAAGCTCTGACGCCTATGAGCAGTGCGTTCGACAAACTGGCCAGGCCTGTGCAGAAATGGATACGCCAGAAAGGATGGCGCGAACTTCGCGATATCCAGGCGCGATCCATCCGGACGATCTGCGAAACCAATGACGATTTAATCATTGCAGCTACTACGGCGGGCGGAAAGACCGAGGCGGCGTTCCTGCCGTTGATTTCACAGGTGCTTGACGAGCCGTCGGGCGGCACCGGTTTCGACCTGCTCTACATCGGTCCGCTGAAAGCCTTGATCACGGACCAGGCCATGCGGCTGGAGGGCATCTGCCAGGAAGCAGAGCTTCCGGTTGTTCCCTGGCACGGGGATGTCTCGCAATCGATCAAGACGCGCGCGTTGAAATCTCCAAAAGGGATCCTGCTGATAACCCCAGAGTCCCTTGAGGCGCTTTTCATTCGTCGCGGTTTGGAAATTGCACGCCTGTTTGGGGCCCCGCGGGCGGTCGTGATCGACGAGCTGCACACGGTTTTGGATAGCGAACGCGGTGTCCAGCTCCGTTCACTGCTCACACGGCTAGAGCTCGCGATAAAGCGCCCAATCCGTCGGATAGGTCTGTCAGCTACGCTAGGCGACATGGAGCTCGCCAAGGCCTATCTTCGCCCTGACGCCGCAAAAGCTGTCCAGCTGATCGAAGCAGATGGCGGCGAGGCTGAATTGAGGCTTCAGCTTCGCGGTTACCTCTCAGGCGATGAAGATGAAAATAGCCCATCCGCAACGGACGCGATATCAGCCCATCTGTTCAAGCATCTTCGAGGCAGCGACAACCTGGTCTTCGCCGGAGCGCGCCAACGGGTCGAGATTTACGCAGATCGGTTGCGGGAGCTTTGCGAACGGGAGCACCTGCCGCAGGAATTCTATCCCCACCACGCGAGCCTTTCCCGAGAACACCGTGACTTCGTTGAGCGGCGCTTGAAGGACCCTGCGAAACCGACGACCGCCGTTTGCACGTCGACGCTCGAGCTTGGAATCGACATCGGTGACGTGACCTGCGTGGCTCAAATCGGTGCGCCATTCAGCGTCGCGGCGTTGCGACAACGGCTTGGCCGATCAGGCCGCCGTGAAGGACAGCCGGCCATTCTGAGGCAGTACGCTATCGAAGCCAAGTTGACGCCGGAGAGCAGTTTCGTGGATCGCCTTCGGCTCGGCCTGATCAGGTCCATCGCGATGATAGACCTCCTGCTTGAAGGCTGGTGCGAACCGCCAAAACCTCAGGCGCTTCATCTCTCGACACTCGTCCATCAGATACTGTCAGTCATAGCGCAGCGCGGCGGTGCGTCTGCAAGCGTGGTCTACAACGTGCTCTGCCGCGAAGGCCCCTTTCGGAAGGTCACAACCGAAGTCTTCGCAGATGTGTTGCGTGCAATCGGCCACCCAGTAACCGGCTTGATCGAACAGGCCGGCAGCGGGCTGCTACTTTTGGGACCCGCGGGCGAAAAGCTGGTTGAGCATTACAGCTTCTATGCGGTGTTCCAGACGCCTGAGGAGTTCCGGTTGGTCGCAGAGGGGCGGGATCTTGGAACCCTGCCGATCGACAATGTTCTTGCTCCTGGGATGCTGCTGATTTTTTCTGGGCGGCGTTGGATAGTTCAAGAAATCCATGATCGGGAAAAGGTCATCGTCGTCAAACCCGCTAAGGCTGGTGTGCCTCCAGTCTTCGACGGCGATGCGGGGGACATTCATGACAAGGTGATCGACCGAATGTTCGCCGTGCTCGAGGGGGAATCCAGCCCAGCTTACATGGACACAGTCTCTTTGATGATGCTCGAGGAAGCGCGTGCTCACTATGAACAGCTGGGGTTTAGGGCCAATAACATGCACAGCATCGGCGAGCATACATCAGTCATTGCGACGCGGGTCGGTACGGTGAAGACATCAACCCTCGCGCTCGCACTCAGAAGTCAAGGGTTTTCGGTCGAACAGCATGACGGGTTTCTGATTGTAGAGGCCGGGGACGAAACGCCCGATCTTCGATCGGCGCTGGAAGATATTCGATCTGGCGCACCCGTCGATTTGTTCGCAGGCGCAGGCAATCTGATATCAGATAAGTTCCATCAATTTCTTACTATCGAACTTTTGGTTCGGGACGCTGAATCCTCAAAGCTTTCGACACAAGCACTTCCCGATTTGGTCAAAGCTATTCTTCAAAAAGGAACTTGAATATGTCCACGACGTGCCGGTCCACGCTTATTGTCTATGGACGACACGCAATGCGGGAGGCCCGCCTTGTGGCAGCCCGCAGCGGTCAACATGGCCTCCAGATCATGTCGTTCGAACAAGCCACGGTGCGGCTCGCGGGCGGTTTCGCCCGCGCAATCGACGAAGAAAGCCTGCGCGCGGCGATCCAGACGGTCCTCCCTGAAACACCGATGGGCGAATTGGAAGATATCAAGATGCTGCCGGGCATGATCGGTGCGGCCGCCGACACACTGCACAAGGCGTGGCGGGCCGGTATCGATCTCGCTTCCCGTTTAGGTGATCATCCAAGGCTTGAAGCCATCGCTCGCCTGGAGGCCGCTGTCCTTGCCGAACTTCCGGGCGGAATGATGCGGCCGGTCGATATTGTCGCCGCAGCCATCAGCCGGATCACCCATGCGCCCGCCATATTCGGCTCGATGGAAATCGCCGGACTGACCGAACTGTCTCCCTGCTGGCGGCCTCTACTGAAGGCGCTCGCCGAGCACACCCCCATGCAATGGACGTCAGGTCCCCGCCCTGTCCCGGCCTGGCTCAAGGAAAGCGGCGTTCCTGTCGCTCGAGGCGATGCTGAGGCGCCGGCCATTCGATCCGTCAGTGCCGCGACCGCTTACCATGAGGCAGTCGAGACACTGCGTTGGGTCCGGTCGCTGCTCGCGTCGGGCGTACCGCCCGCCGACATTGCCATCGCCACCGCGTCGCCGGCCGACTACGACGATCACTTTCTCGCGTTGCGCGCCGATGCCAATATCGATCTGCATTTCGTTCATGGCGTCCCGGCCGTCACCACACGTGACGGACAAGCGGCAGCGGCACTCGCCGACATCATCGTGCGCGGCCTTTCGCAGTCGCGCTTGCGCCGTCTCGCCGCCCTGTGCGGCGATTCTGCACCTATGGCTTCCCTTCCCGATGACTGGATGCGCGTCCTTCCAAGCGATGCACCCTTGTCAACACCGTCCGCCTGGAACCAACTGCTGGCGCGCCTCGCGCCAGACGACTGGCCCGACGGCATGGATCACGCCCCGGTGCTGCGTGCTGCGGTCGATCTGCTGGCAAAGGGACCGGACGCGGCACAGGAAATCGGCGAAGCCTTCCTCAAGGGCCGGGCATTGTCCATCTGGCGCAAAGCCCTTCTGGCAGGGCCCGCCGGCGCGATCGACAGCACGCTGGAAACACTGAAACAGGATGACGGGCTCGAGGCCTCCGTCTCCGTGGCCTGGATGCCGGCCAGCGCGCTCGCCGCGTCGCCGCGACGCTTCGCTCGGCTGATCGGTCTCAATTCCTCCCGCTGGCCACGCGGGATCGCCGAAGATCGGCTGATCCCGGACCACATTATTCCAACGGGCGAGCTCGACCCGCTTCCCGTCAATCTGGCAGATCGCCGTGACTTTGATACGATCCTCGCCACTACGGGCAGCGACGTCGTCCTCTCCCGCGCCCGACGCGACAGCGACGGCAGATTGCTGGGTCGCAGCCCCGGCCTCGCCACCTATGACGAGGATGCCTATCTGCGGCGCAACGCCGTTCCCGCCCATGCCTTCAGTGAAACCGACCGGCTGATGGCGCGGCCGCAGGAATTCGCTGCCGATCCCCAGGCATTGAGTGCGCGTTCCTGCTGGCGCGATTGGCGCATGGCCGATGTGACAGCTCATGATGGCCTGGTCAGGTCCGATCATCCTTTGGTTCTCGCGATCCTCGGGCGGACTCAGTCGGCAAGCTCGCTCAAGACACTGCTGCGCAGCCCCCTCAATTTCCTCTGGCGCTATGCTCTCGGTTGGAAATCCTCGCAAGGCAGTGCCGAGCCGCTCGTGCTTGACGCCCTGCAAACCGGCGACCTCATCCATCTCGTCCTCGACCGTGCCCTGCGAAACCTCGAAGCGACGGGCGGCCTGGCGTTGGCCGACGTGGCTGCCATTCAGGCTGCGGTAGACGAAGCCGCTGGTGCCGTGGCTGCCGAGTGGGAAAGCGAGCGGCCCGTTCCGCCCGCTGTTATCTGGGGCCGCACGCTTGGGGACGCGCGCGCTCTTGCCGGACAGGCGCTTGCCTATGGCAATGATCATTTGCCGGGCAGCCGATCCTTTGGCGAAGTCCCGTTCGGCGGGTCCGAGCCCAAGTCGGAGGCGGCATTGCCCTGGGACGCCAGTGTGGCGGTGATCATCCCCGACACCGGATTTCACATTGCCGGCTATATCGACCGGCTCGACATCGCTGATGACGGCAGCCGGGCACTCGTGCGCGACTACAAGACCGGCAAGCCGCCCAAAGGCGACATCCGTGTAAACGGCGGCCGCGAGCTTCAGCGTTGCCTTTATGCCTTCGCCGTCAAGGCGCTCCTGGGCGACCACATCGCGATCAGCGCCTCGCTGCTCTATCCGCGTGAACCGCTCGATCTCCAGCTCGACGAGCCGGACATCGTCCTGGCGGAGATCAAGGCATATCTGCGGGCGGCGAGAACCGCATTGGCCAGCGGCGCGGCACTGCCCGGGCCGGATACCGGAGGCGACTACGACGATCTCGCTTTTGCCCTGCCGGCAAACGCAGGCGCCACCTACTGCAAACGCAAACAAGCCGCCTCGACCGAGCGGCTCAGTGAGGTCGCGCCGATCTGGGAGGCGGAATGATGAGCAGCGTGAAAGTTCTGAATGATGATGGCGCCCGGCATGACGCGATCAGCCGTCATGACCGATCCATTCTGGTTGAGGCCGGCGCGGGATCGGGCAAGACCGCCGTGATGGCCGGCTGGATCGCTGTCATGCTGGCGCAGGGTGTCGCGCCAAGTTCCATCGCGGCAGTCACGTTTACCGAACTGGCGGCCAGCGAGCTCCTCCTGCGGGTTCGGGATTTCGTCGAAGATCTCGCCGCCGGCCATATCGCACCGGAGCTCCGCGCCGGCTTGCCGGAGGGACTGTCTGCGGCACAGCGCGAGAATCTGATGTCGGCCAGCACGGCGATCGACGAAATCACCTGCTCGACCATCCACGGCTTCTGCCAGCGATTGATCAAGCCCTACCCGGCGGAAGCGGATATCGATCCGGGCGCAGCGGTCATCGACCGCAACCAGGCCGATCTCAACTTCCTCGAAATCGTCGAAGGCTGGCTGCGCGAGCGATTGTCTGGCGATCAGGGCGGCGTCCTCGCCGAGATGGTGCTGCATAACCCGGGAGAGACCGTCGCTCTGATGCACAAGATCGCCGAAGCCCTCCGGCGGTCGAGGAAACTGGTCGCACCGCAGGCGATGCCCTTTGCAGGTCACCTGCAAGCCTTCCAGCAGGCGGCCGACGAACTTTCGGCCTTTGTGCAAGGCGCCGGCGTTGATGAGCCGGAAACGGAGGTCTTCGCCGTGCGCTTTTCTGAAATGGCGGCCGCCCTTCCATCGGTTACAGATGGTTCCACGCCCGCCGGGCTCGTCGGGTTGCTGGTTGCACGCCCGCATCCCGACCTTACGACCGGGACGGGCAGCTTTTACGCCTACCGCAAGAAGGGCAAATGGGCGGCAGCGGCAAAGCAGGCAGGGCTGTCCAAGGCAGACGGCGACAGGCTGAACGATACGGCCAGCGGTTTGTACGAAGCGTGCTGTGCCGCATGGGCCGCACTACTCCAAGTGGTTTCCGGCCAGGTCCTCACGACATTGATCGACGAAGCAGGCACAATCCTTGCGCGCTATCGTGAGCACAAGCGCGCCAGCGCCCAGCTCGATTTTGACGATCTCATCTACGCCGCGCGCGACCTGTTGCGCGACCATGAAACTGTGCGACAGGCGCTCGGCCAGAGGTATTCAAAGGTCTTGGTCGACGAGTTTCAGGACACCGACCCGCTCCAGGCCGAAATCTTCTGGCGTCTATGCGGTGATCCCGGTGATGATCCGCAGGACTGGACGCGTTTCCGGATTCGGCCGGGCGCACTCTTCTTGGTTGGCGACCCCAAGCAGGCAATCTATCGCTTCCGCGGCGCGGATGTCGGCGCTTACGTCCAGGCTCGCACGGCCTTCTCGACACAGGACGCGGACGGCCTCGTCTCGATCTCGACCAATTTCCGTTCCTGTGCCTCGATCCTCACCTTCGTCAACGAACGGTTCGAGACTGTCCTGTCGGCTGATGGCCAGCCCGGCTTCACAGCGCTTGATCCCTTCCACGACGATCCGGTAGACGGCGTCTGCGTCTCTGCGATCGATATCGCGGTCGCTGACGAGAACGGCAAGGCCAGTGCCGAGCAACGACGCGACGCCGAAGCCGAAGCGGTGGCTGAACTTTGCGCACGCTTGATCGGCAGCCATCCGGTCCAGGATCGCAAAGCCGGTGCACAACGCCCCTGCCAGCCGGGCGACATCGCCTTGCTCGCCCCGACCGGCGCGGAACTCTGGCGCTATGAAGAAGCCCTTGAGCTCCGGGGCATCCCGGTCGCAACCCAGGCCGGCAAAGGTCTGTTTCGCCGGCAGGAAGTGCAGGACCTTATCGCGATCACGCGAGTTCTCGCCGATCGTCGTGATACGCTGGCGCTCGGCGCATTGCTGCGCGGCCCGCTTGTCGGGCTCAGCGAAGAGGAGCTTCTGGACATCGTCTGGGCGCTTCCGCGTTCGGAAGAAGAACCCGTCCGGATCCCACGGCTCGACCTCGGCGTCGACCCCGCGGCAATAGTGCATCCGCTGGCGCGCGATGTGATCGAGCGGCTGCAAGGGCTCCAGAAACGCGCCAAAAGCACGACACCACACGTTCTTCTTTCGCAGGCCGTCGACGTCCTTCGGGTACGCCCGGTTCTTCTGGAGCGGCATCGCGGTCAGGCAGAACGAGCACTTGCCAATGTCGATCTCTATCTCAGCCTCGCCGTCAGCTATGCGGTACGGGGTCTGCGGGCCTTTTCCGAGGCAATGACGGCGGCATGGGCGGATGAGGCCCGCGCGGTGGAAGGCCGGCCCGATGCGCAGGAAGAAGCCGTCGCCCTCAACACGATGCATGCCGCGAAAGGTCTTGAATGGCCGGTCGTCATCCCCATCAACACTATGACAGGGGTAATGGCGCCCGACAGCGCTGTGACCGATCGCCAGACTGATACCTTCTACTGCCCGGTTCTGGGTGTCCCTCCGTCCGGCTATGACGCGGCGCGGCAGGCAGAGAAGGATGAACTGGACTGCGAGCGGGTCCGGCTCTGGTATGTCGCAGCAACCCGCGCCCGGGAACTCCTGGTCTTGCCGCGGCTCGACGTAACGCCTTCGAAATCAGCCTGGATTGGCCTGGTGGACCTGTCCCTGACAGATCTCCCTCACCTTGACCTGTCGCATCTGCCGCTCGACACGATCGCGGCGAAAGCCGATACAGAAAACGGTCAGACACGGGAGAGTTTCGCCACTGAGGCTGGTGCGATTGTCGAAAGGCAGATGCATCTGACCTGGCTTGCGCCGAGCCGCGACGAGACGACAACAGGTTCAGTGCTTCAGGAAGAAGAACCGGACATCTGGGCCGGTTCGGCTGATGCTCAGGTGCCGGACGCCGACGCGCTCGCCTCCATCCGGGGCGGACGCGAGCGTGGCTTGATCCTTCACAAGCTCATGGAAGAAGTCCTGACAGGGGAATGCAACGAGGCCGACGAGGCGCTCACCGCGCGTGCTGGAGACCTCATTTCTGCGCTCGGCAAGGAGCCTTCCTCCGATCCGGCGGACGGGCTTTCGCCTGAGGAACTGGCCGGTTGCGTGACGCGAACGCTGGCCTTGTCGGAGGTGGCGGCATTGCGTCCCTCATTGCTCGCTGAGTTTCCGGTCTATGCCTTTCAGCAAGAGGAGGCCGAACTGGTTGCGACGGCGGGCATCGCGGACGCGATTTCGGTTAATCCGGAAGGTCGGCCAGCCGTCGTGATCGACTGGAAGAGCGACGTGAATCCCGCCCAGGAGACGCTTGATCACTATCGGGCTCAGCTGCGTGCCTATCTCGATATGACCGGAGCCGAACGGGGCCTGATCGTTCTGATGACGAACGGGACGGTGATCACCGTCCCGCCTTCTCCGCAGACGATTGCGGCATAGCCGAGGACGCGACCATGGCCTCCCGCAAGCGCACCGAGCCCGTCCAAGATGATCTCTTCAATCCCGAAGTCGAACTGCTGCTGCCTGCTCGGCTTGCGATAGAGGGCAAGGCCCTGGGAAGCCCTATACGCCAATTGGCGGCTCCGCCGCAGCGCGTACGGTGCCGTCTGCGTGCCTTTTCAATCCGCCGTGTGACTGGTCATGAAACCACGCTGCCGTCTGGCGAGATACTGAAGATCATCAACGCGAAGACCGCTACGTCGCTGGAGGCGGAGCTCATTCTTCTGGTCCCCGGCGCGAGTGAGCCGGCGCAGATCGTAGAAGCACTCGACGCCGGCGAAGGCCGGTGGATGGCCCCGTTGCCCATCCGCATCGACACGTTGAGTCGCCAAGCGCGGGTCGAACGGCTGGCCGCGGTTTCGGCATCTTGGTCGGGCGCCTTTCATCTCCGCGAGGGACGAGCAGCCGAAAACGAGCGGCCAGCCCAGCTCGGTCTGCGACGTCCTCAAATCGGCGCACTGCACGCGGCTTTGGCCCATGCGACGCGATCGATCGATCCGGCCACCATCGTCATGCCGACGGGCACCGGCAAGACGGAAACCATGCTCGCGCTCAACGTCCACCAGCGCTTCGAGAGGCTACTGGTCGTAGTGCCGACGGACGCCCTTCGAGAGCAGATCGCGGGCAAGTTCGAGACCTTCGGCGTGCTGAGGCAACAGCAATGCCTGGAAGACAAGGCAGCATTTCCAGTGGTGATGCGCCTTTCGCACATTCCGACGAGGCTAGCCGACGTGGATGAGATCTTCGACAGTGCCAATGTCATCGTCACAACGATGCAGATCGCCGGTCGCGCCGAAGCGGCGGTCCAGGAGCGGATGGCGGCACGCGCCTCGGCGCTGTTTATCGACGAGGCTCATCACATCGGCGCCCCGACATGGGCGCGCTTTCGGGGCCTATTCGCGGACCGTGAGCCACCGCTCCCGATCGTCCAGTTCACCGCCACACCATTCCGTGAGGACGGCCGGCGCGTCGACGGCGAGTTCATCTACACCTATCCGCTCAAGAAGGCGCAGGCCGAAGGCTATTTCAAGCCGATTCGCTTCGAGGCTGTCTTCGGGCTCGATCAGGCAGACGCCGATCTCGCGATCGCGGGAAAGCTCGGCGAAGTCCTCCAGGGTGATCTGGACGTCGGCCTCAACCATCTCGCCATGGCGCGTTGCCAAACTATCGACCGCGCCAGAGCCCTCCACCAGCTTTACAGCGAGATGTACCCAGAACTTCGTCCGGTCATCGTTCATAGCCAGCAGTCGATCCGTGAACGCCGTGCAAACCTTGCCGCTCTGCGGCGCTTCGAGAGCCGGATCATTGTCTGCGTGGACATGCTCGGCGAAGGTTTCGATCTGCCGGAACTGAAGATCGCCGCCCTGCACGACCCGCACAAGAGCATCGCCGTTACCATCCAGTTTGTCGGCCGCTTCACCCGCCAGGATCCACGCCTCGGCGACGCCACGGTCATCGCCAACACCGGCATTGACGACATTGATCGTTCGCTGGCTAAGCTCTATGCGGAGGATGCCGACTGGAATGCGCTGGTCGAGGCACTCAGCACCGCGAAGATCGACCGGCAAGTCCGCCGTGCCGAGATGTTCAAGGGCTTTGTCGGCGACTTGAGCGACATTCCCCTGCAGACGCTCGAACCGAAGATGAACGCCGTCGTCTATCGCACCAACTGCGACGGTTGGGAGCCTTTGCGGGCCGAGGACTTATATAGTCCCGGCGTATATCTCGGCATGAAGGTCAACCCACACCAGCGTGTCGCCATCTTCGTCACCCGCTCCGAAGAGCAGGCCGGCTGGACCACGGCCCAGCACGCGACCAATGTCACCTGGGACCTGCACATGATGCATTGGGATGCCGATAGTCAGCTCCTATATATCAGCAGCTCGATCAAGGGACCGTATGACCGATTGGCCAAGGCGGTCTGCGGTGAGGCAGCGCGCCGGGTCGAGGGCGAGGAGGTCTTCCGCAGCCTGCATGGGTTCAATCGCCTGATCCTGCGCAATCTTGGCCTGACGCACCATCAGGGACGCGGTGTCCGCTATTCCATGTATATGGGTGTCGATGTCGCCGACGGACTCGACACTGCGAAGTCCCAGTCGCGCATCAAGAACAACGTGTTCGCAACCGGTTTCCTCGACGGTGTTCCCGCCTCTCGTGGCTGTTCGGCCAAAGGCAAGTTCTGGTCGATTTCGCGGGTTCGCGATCTGACTGATTGGGTCGATTGGTCCGCGGATATCGGCAAAGCCGTCAAAGATCCAGGGATCACCACCGATGGCGTCTTCAAGAGTGCGATGCGACCTCGCCAGATCAGCGAACGCCCGCAGGTGCCTCCGGTCGCGATCCACTGGCCGGAATCGCTGTTGACGCAAATCGAGGACCGGATCGAAATCAGTTTCGGCGACAAACCTGTAGCCTTCGCTGAATGCGACATCGAGCTTCTGGATCATGAACGCACGGGTCCATTGCGCTTCACGGTGCGCAGCGATAACCACATCGCCGAATTCGAAATCGTTTTTGCTGAAGGGGGTGCCAGCTATCCGCAGCGCTCTGGGCCGAAAACAACCGTCAAGGTCAGCGGCAAGACGAAGCCGCTCTCGGAATCCTTCGGCGAGGATTCCCCACAGATTGACTTTGGGGATGGTTCACTGCTGATCTACAGTCACCTTTATGCTCTGCCTGAAGGCGTCTTGGTGGAACCGTATTCCGCTGATCGGATCGAGGTTTGGGATTGGTCGGAGACCAATATACGTGCCGAGGCGCAGGGTCCTGAAAAGCGGACTGACTCAGTGCAACGGCGCGTAATCGAGACATTGCTCGCAGAAGGCGACGCCTTTGACATCATCTTCGACGATGATGGGGCTGGAGAGATCGCGGACGTCGTCACCCTTCGAGTGACTGAAGGTCTCGTCCAAGTGACGCTTCACCATTGCAAATACTCCAGTTCCGACACGCCCGGCGCGCGAGTGAAGGATCTCTATGAAGTTTGCGGGCAAGCGCAGAAATCCGCACGCTGGCGTGATCGGCCCAACAGAATGCTCATACATATGTTGAAGCGGGAGAAGATACGGCTGGAGAAGGGCCAGACTTCCCGCTTCGAACAGGGAACAGCCGCATTCCTCAAAAAGCTGAAAGCGAATTGGCAGGACTATCGCTACGAATTCGATGTGCGCATCGTTCAGCCTGGCCTATCGCGATCGGCTGTCACAGAGGAGGGACTGCATCTACTGGCCAGCGTGGAGACTTATCTCCTTGAAACGCGCGCCATGCGGCTGAAGGTTATCGCAAGCAGCTAGAAAGCCAACCTCCAGATAATGGCCCAACCCAATTGCAGTGGAGCGAACGAAATGTTCGGCGTCTTTCTCGTTGAGAGGTAAGCGGTGCGCCGTTCACACTGGTGCGGTGTAGTTCCAAGGCAGCAATTCTTTGATATCCGCTTGTTTGTGCCCGCCTGCGATGGCTGTCAGGACACCGGACAGATAGCCATGCGGCTCGATCCCGTTGAGTTTGCAGGTCTCGATCAGGGATGCGATTACGGCCCAATTTTGAGCGCCGGTATCATGTCCGGCGAAGAGCGCGTTTTTGCGGTTCAGAGCGATGGGGCGGATGGTGCGCTCGACAGGGTTGTTGTCGAGTTCGATGCGGCCATCGTCGAGGAACCTACACATGCCATCCCAGTATTTGGCGATGTATTTCAGGGCTTCACCGGTCGGCGATTTCGCTGAGACGCGTGCGCGGTTCTGGGCGAGCCAGAGCTTGAAGGCGTCGATGATGGGTTTTGAGCGGTCCCGTCGTGCAGCGTGCCGTTGATCGGCAGGCAGGCCTCTCAGGTCTTTTTCGATACGGTAGAGTGCCTGGATTTGCGCCAGGCCTTCCTGCGCGATTGGAGCAGCTCCAGATTGGGTGACGTCATGCAATTTTCGCCGCGCGTGTGCCCAGCAATAGGCCAGCACCACATCCTGTGTAGGGCGTTTGAGCAAGCTGTTATAGCCTGCGTATCCATCAACCTGCAGGGTGCCGCTGAAGCCGCTCAAGATGTTATCCGCATGCTGCCCTGACCGACCGGGCGCATAGGTAAACGCCACTCCGGGAGGATCGCCGCCGCCCCATGGCCTGTTATCACGGGCCAGCGCCCAGAAGTAACCGGTTTTGGTGCTTTTGCGCCCTGGGGCCAGAACCGGTGCAGGTGTTTCGTCCATGAAGAGCTTGGTGGAGCGCTTCAGATCGGCCATGAGCGCCTCATAGACCGGGGTCAATTCAAACGCCGACTTGCCTACCCACCCGGCCAGGGTCGAGCGATCCAGATCGATCCCTTGGCGGCTGTAGATTTGTGCCTGCCGATAGAGCGGCAGGTGATCGGCATATTTTGAGACGAGCACATGGGCGAGCGTTGCTTCGGTTGGCATGCCGCCCGCGATGATGTGGGCGGGTGCAGGCGCTTGGGTGATCCCACCCTCACAGGAGCGGCAGGCGTATTTGGGGCGGCGGGTGACAATCACACGGAACTGGGCCGGGATGATGTCCAGCCGTTCGCTGACCTCCTCGCCAATGACGTGACGCTCAGTTCCGCAGGCGCAGGATTGCTCGGGTTCAATGACCACCTCAACCCGTTCCAGATGTTTGGGCAGTGATCCGCGATTGGTCTGGCGCGGCTTTGGGGGCCGCACGGGCGCGGTGCGCTCGTCCGCGTCGATCTCTGCTTCCACCTGCGCGATGGCGGTCTCGATATCCTCGAGTTCCAACTCATACTGGGCCGGGTCAAGCTTCTCGGATTTGGCCCCGAAGAGCGCCTTCTTGAACGAAGCGACCAAGGCTTCAAGCCGCGCATTCTGATCCTGCTGCGTACGGATGATCGCCTTCAGTTCGGCAATGTCATCGGGCAATTTGTCAGGCACAGTCATGCCCCATCCCATAACAAAACAAGGGCAGAATGACCCGCGCAAACAACCCCGTGAGTCACTCCGCCGCAGAGGGCGCTACCACCTCCAAAGGGCGCACGCGCCGCCAATCCAACCCCGCAAACAGCGCCTCAAACTGGGCCGGTTCCAGGCGCATCACCCCGTTCTTGACCGCGGGCCATGTGAAGCTGTTATCTTCGAGCCGTTTGTAGGCCATCACCAACCCGCTACCGTCCCAGTAGATCAGCTTCAGCCGATCCGCGCGCTTGGCCCGGAACACATAGACCGACCCATCAAACGGCTTCTGGCGCAGGTGGCTCTGCACCAAAGCGGCCAGCCCATCATGGCCCTTGCGGAAGTCCACCGGGTCACTGGCTACAAAAATCCGAACCTTGTGGGATGGCATGATCACGTGGCCAAAGCCCGCGCGATCTCGGCGAGTCGCGCGGCTGGCGTTGCCGCATCAAGACGAACGGTGACATCGCCTTTGATCACATCAATCGTGTTTGAGGAAGTGACGGCCAGAGGCTGGGCCAAAGGCGCAGACGCCTCGATCTCAACAGGCACAAAATCCATACCTTCCAAATTTGGCAGAACCAGTTTGCCCTGCCGCGCCATTCGTCGCCAGTCAGACACCGTGCTGGGGATCAACTCATACCGTTTAGCAACCGCATTGACCGTCTCGCCTTCAATCAGAGTCTCCGCCACGATCCGAGCCTTCAACTCCGGCGGCCAAGTCCGCTTGCCGTCCGCCCGACGCGGCTCCCTTGCCAGAAACTCGCTTGTAGCTACCATCCAGAAACTCCCCACAAATCAAAGAAGCCTCTGAATCGCAGATCAGGCGTCACGCCGTAAGTGTGGGAGCGGCGCACCGCTTACGTTGAGAGTTGTCCTAGCTTTCCATCTTTTGGTGCGGAGAGGCTCCGGATACTTTGTGCAACAGTCGTCCGGATTTGATGATCTTGGCCCCTCCTGCCCTTTGGTCAGGACCGCGCCCTACTCGGTCGGCTGCACGCAGCCGCCCTCCCCGAGCTGAAACGCCGCCTCTCCCTGCGACGTGCCGCTGGCCGTGCCGTCTCCTCCGGAGCCAGCTCGACCAGCCGTCGCATGGTCGTGGCAACGCTTCATCTCGGCCATTCGGTTACGGTCGCTGGGGCGGGCGCGTGACATCAGTGATCTCGTACGTCGCGTCTCGGCCGCTGTTGTTCCGTGCTTTGCCGGACATGCTGTGCCGCCCTGTCATCATGGGTCGCAAACGATTTCCGGCGACCGCCGGATTGCATTGGCCGCAGCTGGCAGAAGGCCGGTGATGGTCGTGATGCGCGGATCGCAGGCTATCGGGCTGCCGTAGAGGGTCCGTTCGAAATTCGAGTGATCCGGACACGTTGTCGAAGCTTCGACGGTCTCCATGCTGTTCGTCCAGAAAACACATCGCGTTGCCACGGAAACCAGCCGTCGCGGCACGAGAGGCAGAGCCAGCAAAGCTCTGACTGGTCCGAATGCGGCTCGGAGCGACAGGACAGAAATATCGCCACCACAGGCATTTCTCTCTTTCGGCTGTTCACCCAGTTTCCTTCGCGGCCACCGCACTTCTCCGGGTGTCTGAGTTGCATGACATGCTGGTCGCAGCTGTCGTCCCGTCCACAAAGGTTGTCGCCGATCTTTTTCCCCTGACCCTGCGGGTCATTCCTCGCGCGCCAAAAAGACCGGCGCCTGCCCCTCTCCGCTGCGCTTCGCCTTAGGTGTGGCTGTCCGTCGTCAGAACATTTGGCGCAGATTGGGGCGTAGACTAGCGGAGAGCGGGCCTCGTCTGGGATTTGATGTTAGGCTGTGAGCTTGCGGTGCTGCAAGCGCCGATATTCGATGGTTTTTCGTTTGATCCTTTCGCGCTGTTTGATGATGGCCTGTGCCCTGCCGAAGTAGACATCGGCAGGCGTCACGTTGGCCAGGCTCTCGTGGTAACGCTGGTTGTTGTAGTGCTCGACGAAGGCCTCGATCTGGGACTCGAGGTCGCCGGGCAGGAAGTAGTTCTCCAACAGGATGCGGTTCTTCAGGGTCTGGTGCCAGCGCTCGATCTTGCCCTGGGTCTGCGGGTGGCACGGCGCGCCGCGCACATGGCTCATCTTGTTGGACTCGATGTATTCGGCCAGCTCGCCCGCGATGTAGCTGGGGCCATTGTCCGATAGCAGCCTGGGTTTGTGTAGAACGGTGGCGCTGTCGCAGCCCGAGGCGGCGAGCGCGAGGTCCAGCGTGTCGGTCACGTCCTCGGCCCGCATGTTGGTGCATAGCTTCCAGGCGATGATGTAGCGCGAGAAGTCGTCAAGCACCGTCGAGAGGTACATCCAGCCCCACCCGATGATCTTGAAGTAGGTGAAGTCGGTCTGCCACATCTCATTCGGCCGCGTGGTCTTGGTGTGGAACTGATCGGCCGCCTTGATTACCGTATAGGCTGGGCTGGTGATCAGGTCATGGGCCTTGAGCAACCGGTAGACCGTGGCTTCCGACACGAAGTAGTGTTTCTCGTCGGTGAAGCGCACGGCCAGTTCGCGTGGGCTGAGGTCGGTCGCCTCCAACGCCATCTCGACGATCTGGTCCTGGATGTCCTCGCCAATGCGGTTCCACACCCGGTTCGGTGCCGAAGGGCGATCCTCCAGCGCTTCCGGCCCACCTTCCCGGTAGCGGTCATACCAGCGGTAGAAGGTCCGGCGGGCAATGCCGAGCTGGTCCAGCGTCCGCCTGGCCGGCAGGTGCGACTGCTCGACGATACGGATGATCTCCAGCTTCTCGGATGCGGGATACCTCATTCGTCGTCGCCCCCATCCGCGATCATGCTTTTTTTAAGCAAGCGGTTTTCCAGCGTCAGGTCCGCCACGCACTCCTTCAGCGCACGGGCTTCGCGGCGCAAGTCCTGCACGTCACCGGAGGTCGCCGCACGGGCGGTGTCCCCGGCCAGGCGGCGTTTGCCGGCTTCCATGAACTCCTTGGACCAGCTGTAGTACAGACTCTGCGCGATGCCCTCTTTGCGGCACAACTCGGCGATACTGTCGTCACCGCGAAGACCTTCAAGCACGATGCGGATCTTGTCTTCGGCCGAGAAGTGGCGGCGGGTCTGACGCCGGATGTCCTTGACCACCCGATCTGCAGGGGGCTTGGTCGGCGATTTTGAATTGGAGGATTTGGGCTTCATCTTCGTTCCTTCGTCACTACGACGAAGCCCAAATCCTCCTTAAATCACAACCTCAAATCTGTGCCATAGCCGCTGACGGGGGACACCGAACGGAACAAGCTGATTGCCGCCGCACGGCGCTGGATAGGGAGAAACGCATGATCGAGTTTCTTTGGCCGCTGGCCTTCGTCCTTCTGCCCCTTCCATTTGTTGCGCGCTGGCTTTTGCCACCGATCCCCTCTTCGGCGGCCGGTGCGCTGCGGGTCCCGTTCTTCGAAAGACTTGCCGCCTCCGTCGGACAATCGCCGGGAAATCGCGGAACGAACTGGGTGCGACTGATCCTCTCCAGCCTGATATGGGCTCTTTTGGTGATGGCACTCGCCCGCCCTGTCTACGTCGGCGACGAGGTGCCCCTGCCCGTTGAAGGACGTGACCTGATGATGGCCATTGACTTGTCAGGCAGCATGGATGAGCAAGATTTCCGTCTGGACGGGCGCCCAGCGACGCGACTTGCCGTGGTCAAGGAGGTGGCGCAGGACTTCATCGCGCGACGCGAAGGGGACCGGGTGGGCCTGATCCTGTTCAGCGACCGGGCGTACCTTCAGGCACCGCCAACGTTCGATCGGAGCACTGTGGCAGCGCTGCTTGAGGAGGCACGTGTGGGCCTGACCGGACAGAAAACCGCCATTGGCGATGCAATCGCCGTCGCGGCCCGCAGGCTGCGCGACAGACCGGCAGAGCAAAAGGTTCTGATCCTGTTGACCGACGGCGAAAGCAACGAAGGCGTGATCGAGCCGATCGACGCGGCCGAACTGGCGCGCGATCTTGGAATCCGGATTTACACGATAGGGGTCGGATCCGGCCAAACACAGGTGCGCACGCCGTTCGGTACGCGGCTTGTGGCCGGTGACGGGCCGGATGACGCAACGTTGAAGCGGATCGCGGAAATCACCGGCGGGCAGTATTTCCGTGCCCGTGATGTGCAGGGGCTTGCACAGGTCTATGCCGAACTGGACCGCCTTGAACCGGTCGCAGACGATCCAAGAATGGTCCGACCATCGGTATCGTTGTTTCACGTACCTTTGGCAGGGGCGCTCATACTGACATTCATGCTTGCCGTGGCCATCCACCTGCCGGGTGCGGGTTTGGGTCGCCGCCACAAGGCCGCACCCGTGGAGAGTTGACACATGATTTTTGAAAACTTCTTCTTTCTGCGTCCCCTTTGCCTCTTGGCGCTTGTTCCTGTGGCTTGGCTCGTCTGGCTGACATGGCGCGGCGGCATACGCAAAAGCGACAGCGGCTGGCGCGGCTTGGTTGATCCTCATCTACTGGAGGCGCTTGCCGTGCCGCCGGTTGATGGAGACACGACCACGGGCCGCTGGCGCGCGCTGGCGCTGGCTGCGGGGCTGAGTGCAGCAGTCTTTGCGCTGGCCGGACCGGCCTGGCAGAAAATCGATCTGCCCACGTTCCAGACCAAGGAACCCGTCGTCGTGGCATTGAGCCTGGCGCAATCCATGAACGCCGACGATGTCGCACCGTCGCGGCTGACACGTGCTGGACACAAATTGCGTGACATTCTTGCAAAGACTAGCCGGGGCGATACGGGATTTGTTCTTTATTCGGACGTGGCTTTTGTTGCCGCACCCCTGACCTCCGACGGGGAGGTGATCGCCGAAATGCTGCCGGAACTCTCGACTGATCTGATGCCGACCCTTGGCAACCGGCCAGATCAGGCCATTGCGCAGGCCACCGCGCTTCTGGAACGGGCGGGTGCCGCCAAGGGACGCATTGTTCTTTTGGCAGATACGCCCGGCAGTGACCCTGACGCCACAATCGCGGCAGCGCGCGCAGCCGCGCGTGCAGGTTACACCGTTCATACAATCGGAGTAGGAGCAGATGCGCAGGTTCCTTTGCAAACCGCTTCGGGACGCATCCTGACGAATCAAGCAGGACAGCCTATGTCCGCAGGCTACGACCCCACCGGACTGGCCGAGGTTGCCCGGAACGGGGACGGCAGCTTCTCACCGCTGACACCAGGGCCGACAGATGTGGAAAAAGTCCTTGCCGGAATTGATAGCGAGGCGGCGGCACTTGGCGCGGAGGATAGCGACCTGCGTGCGGACAGCTGGGCCGATATGGGTTTCTGGCTGTTGCTTATTCCCGTTTTGCTCGCCCCACTGGCCTTCCGCCGGAACGCGCTGATGTGTGCGGCATTGGTCGGGCTCTTCGGGATCGCCTCGGCCCCGTCATCAGTTGTGGCGCAGGATGCGACCGCCATCCTTTTGACCCCTGACCAACGGGCCGCACGGGCTTTCCAGGCCGAAGACTACGAAGCCGCTGCGGAGTTGTTTGAAAGAGGCGACTGGCGCGGTGCGGCAGCCTATAGAGCTGGTGATTATGCCACGGCTGCAAAGGCGTTCATGGCGCAGTCAGACCACCCGGACGCGGGCTACAATCTTGGCAATGCTCTGGCGCGCTCTGGTGCGCTCGAAGAGGCCTTGGCGGCCTACGACCGTCATCTCGAAGCGCACCCGGACGATGAGGATGCACAATTCAACCGTGATCTTGTTGCGAGATTGCTGGACGAGATGCGCCAGCAAGACCAACAGCAGGACCAGCAACAGACCGGTGGTGAGCAGCAGGACCAGCAGCAGTCCGGCGGCGAGCAGCAGGATCAGCAACAGCCCGGCGGTGAGCAGCAGGACCAACAACAGCCCGGCGGTGAGCAGCAGGATCAGCAGCAGCCCGGCGGTGAGCAGCAGGACCAGCAACAGACAGGTGGTGAGCAGCAGGACCAGCAGCAGTCTGGCGGTGACCAACAGGAGCAGCAGCAGTCCGGCGGTGAGCAGCAGGACCAGCAACAGTCCGGCGAAAGGGGCGAGCAGCTACTTCCGGCCGAAAGCGAAATTCGAGACGAGCCAGCAGCGGAGAACAGTGCCGACGCGAAAGAGGACGGCACTTACCAATCTGCGTTTCAACAGGCGATGGACGCGCTTCTCGGCGGAAACCGTGATCCCGGCAGGGAAGTCCCGGAAACCGAAGAAGACACCGCTGCAGAAGTCGCTGTTCCAGGCTTTGGCGAACAGGAGCAAGCGATCGAACAGATGCTGCGGCGCGTACCTGATGACTCGTCCGGGCTGCTCCGAGCTCGTATTCGACAACATTATCTAGAAAGGCGCTGATCAATGAACATCCCAATGAGAGCCAGACAGAAACTGTTCCGCATCTTCGTCGTTCTGGCAGCGGGGCCATTTTTTGCGGCGGCGTTCTCTGGTGTCGCTATGGCAGATGTCACCGCGCGGTTGGCTCAGGACAAGGTTGCCCTCGGCGATCCGGTGACGCTGGAATTGCGTGTCGACGGGCAGACCGCGGCAGCAACGCCTGACCTTGCGCCGCTTGAGCAGTCTTTTGATATTCTGGGCACAAGCCAATCCATGCAGACCAGTATCGTCAATGGTGTCTCAAGCCAAAGCCGAAGCTGGCTGATCCAGATCGCACCGCGGGAGATCGGTGTTCTGACCGTGCCGGAAATCACCGTCGGGGCGGAAACCAGCCAACCACTGACCCTTGAAGTCGTCGATCCCGCAACGATGCCGCGTGGCGACCTTGCGTCGACCGGTGTGCAGATAGATGTCGAAGTGGGTAGCGACACGTTCTACGTACAACAGGAAATTCCGGTGACTGTCCGCATCATGGATGGCCTCGGTCTGCGACAAGCCCGCCTGACCCCGCTGGCCGTCGAGAATGCAACGGTCCGTCAGGTCGGGGAAGACCGTGTCAGCAGCACGTCTTTCCAAGGTCGACCTATACGCGTCATCGAACGCACGTATCTGGTGACGCCTCAGGCCAGTGGCGAATTGCGGATCCCGGCGCTGACCCTGCGCGGTGTTGTTACCGACCCGAATGCAAGACGCGGTAGCGGACTTGGTCGCGACCCATTTGCGGACATGCGGGACCGGTTCGGATTTCCCGACATTGGGGGATTTGGAGGCAGCATTTTTGATGACCTCATGACCCCTACCCTTGAAATGACCGCACGCTCAGAGGCAATCGCACTTGACATAGCGGCTCGCCCCGGCGGCGCGGATGAATGGTTCCTTCCCGCAAAATCGGTCGAACTGCGCAGTACCTGGCAACCTGATCCGCCGCAATTGGCGGTCGGTCAAGCGGCCACGCGGATCATCCAGATCACTGCTCTTGGCACCGCTCAGGAACAACTGCCGGAACTGGAATTCGACAGCATCCCTGGCGCGCGCATCTACGTTGACCGGTCGGATACACGCGAAGCCCAGACGCCCGAAGGAAGTGCTGCAATACGGCAATATTCCCTGTCGATCGTTCCCACCGAAAGCGGGAAAATCATCCTGCCTGAGGTCACGGTGAACTGGTTTGACGTGAACGCCGGAGAGCAGCGGACAGCATCTTTGGCCGCTGAAACGCTAGAAGTCGCCGTCGGCCAAAGCCAGGCGACAGCGCCATCTGCACCGCAGCCTGATCCACAGGTTTCTGCGCCTGACCGGCCAGAAACGACGGATCCGGCCGCCGATTTCAATCTACGTGATTGGCTTTTAGCTTGGCGGTACGAACTGCTTTGGGGTCTCTTTGCCATTGGACTGCTTGCAGTCGTCGGCACCGGCTTCCTGCTTTGGCGGCGCAAGAGCAGGGAGAAGGCTGACCGTGGCGCAGGTGCTTCACCGTCAATCGGAACATCACGTGACGAAAAGGCGAAACCGGTGCGACCTGATCACGCAGAACTTGTTGCCGAATTGCGAGAGGCCTGCAAAAGAGGTGATGCGGCGAAAGCCTACGATCGCCTCTTGGCATGGCGCAACGCATCAGGCGCCGAAATGGCGCGTTTGCCCGAAGACGCAGACGCTGCGCTGGCAGCAGCCACCAAGCAACTGGAAGCACATGTTTTCGGCTCACAGGATACGACTTCGGCCTGGACGGGAGAGGTGCTTTGGACCGCTGTGAAAAAGGTCGAGAAACGACGCGGGACCGCTGCCAAGGGAAAGACCCGGACCGGAAATCTCCCGCCGCTTTACAGCAGGTCACCAGCCTGATTGCGAGTGATCGCCGACGCGTCGACATCAGCGCGCCGGCGGTCAAGCTCCACCCAGACAGGCAAATGATCCGATGCCATCCGCGCATCACCTTTTTCGTGGACGCCACCCTCGGATATGTTGATTTCCGTCCCTATCGCAAACCCGTCCAGACGGGCGATCGGGCGACTGGAATGAAAGGATCGACCGGGTCGAATGATATCGAAGGTGTCTGACCATGGTTCAAACCCCTGCGTGTCTGACCACACGTTGAAATCCCCGGCGATCAGAACGCGTCCAGGCTCAAAATCTGCGGTCACCTGTTTGATATGTTCCATCTGCTGAACGCGATGTCTGCGGAGCAGACCCAGATGCGTGCCAACAACTGTCAGATCACCACAGCGCGCAAGTACCGCGCCGCGCGGCTCAAGCCCTGGCAGATCAATGCGGTTCAATGGCGCACAGTCGATGCCGTCCCGAACGAGTATCGCATTTCCGTGCCAACCGAGGCTCACATCGCTGCCCGCATGATCGACGATCCGGTAATCCGTCTCCCCTCGGATTATCTCCGGGGACAAGGCCGTCGGCCGCCTGCCAAGACGCCGGTCAGCCTCCTGCAATACAACCACATCGGCATCCACGTCGCGCAACACACGGGCAATCCGCACTGGGTCCCTCTTACGATCAAGACCAATGGCCTTGCGAATATTGTAGCTGGCTATGCGCATGGATATCATAAAATCGGTGCCCAGAGGCGCGCCAGAGGCGCACCATAGCGGATGACGGGGGGCTGTTCATCAAGGGCGCGCGTGACCTCTTCGCAATTGTCGAGATCAGCCGCAAGCATGCGCTCAACAGCGCTAGCAAAGTCCTTGTCGGCCACAAAAACCATGCTCTCGAAATTAAGCCGGAAGGACCGGTTGTCGAGATTTGCAGTCCCGACCGCCGAAAGATCGTTGTCGATCAGGATCACCTTCTGATGCATGAACCCGCCTTGATACCGATAGACCTTCACACCGGCGGCGCGGATCTCGTCAAAATAGGCATGCGCTGCGACCCAAGGGAGATAGTGGTCGATTATGGACGGCAGAAGAAGCCGTACATCCTTGCCCGCAAGGGCAGCTGCGGTCAACGCTGACAGGATATCAGTATCGGGCACAAAGTAGGGCGAGGCGATCCAGACCCGCTCTGTCGCGGCCGTAATCGCTGCGAAGAACATCAGGCTGCCACTATCCAGAGGATCCCCCGGACCCGTCGGGACCAACGCGGCCGTAGTCTCGGCGGTAGCAATATTTTCCGGGTCCGCCTTCCATTCCAGCGAGGTTTCAAGAGTTTCACCACAGGCCCAGTGCCAGTCTTCAGCAAAAACGGTCTGAGCCTGCATCGCGATTGGGCCATGGAACTCCAGATGGGTATCCCGCCAATGACCGAAATGCGGATCGAGACCTAGATATTCGTCCCCGATGTTGTGGCCACCGACAAATGCGGTCTTTTCATCCACGATCACCGTCTTGCGATGGTTGCGGAAGTTGATCTCGAGCCGGGACGTGGGCCCCCGCGACTGATCCGGGTTGAGGACCTTCACGCCGGCGGTGCGCAGACGCTGTGGCCAAGCCTCGGGCAGTTTCTGACTGCCGACCCCATCGTACATGACGCGCACGCAGACGCCGCGCTCTGCGGCCCGAATGAGATGTGTGGCCACCCGGCGCCCCAATCCATCATTGCGGATGATGTAGAATTGGATGCAGATTGTGTCTTGCGCACGGTCTATGGCTTCACAGATCGCGTCGAAAGTCTCGTCTCCGTTGACAAGTAAGCGGACAGTGTTGCCACCGATAAATGGCAGGCCGCCGATCCGCTCAAGCGCGACAAGCGTTGCTTGCTTGGGGGGTGCCGGGTCAACAGCAGCCTGGCAAAGGCGAAATCCCGTAATGGCTCCATGGCTCTGTCGCCAGGCGGCCCGGTAGTCTTGTAGCTTGCGGCGACCAATGACGAGGTAAACCGGCATGGCAAGCCATGGCGACGAGATCAAAAAAACGGCCCATGCCACCGCGCCTTGCGGGGTGCGCGCCGATGAAATCGCATGCCAAACGCAGACGGCGACGACCGCAACACCACATACCGCGGCCAGGGTCACAAGAATTGACGTCACGCACCCGATCCTTTCAAAGCTTGCATTCGGTATATCGGGTTTAGGGTCAGGATGCATTGATTTCTGTTGCGCTGCGTGATTCACGCCTGCGAAAACGGAGTGGTGACATGAGCGATCTCTTCTTGCTGACCGACGCGCAGATGGCGCGCCTGGCTCCCTTCTTTCCCAGGTCGCACGGGAAGCCCCGGGTTGATGACAGACGGGTGCTGAGCGGGATTATCTTCATAAATCGCAATGGCTTGCGTTGGCGTGACGCTCCTGCTGCATATGGCCCTCACAAAACGCTTTACAGCCGGTGGAAGCGTTGGAGCGAAAAGGGCATCTTCGCGCGGATGATGGCCGGGCTGGCGGCGGAACACGGCGAGAAAACGACCGTGATGATCGACGCAACATACCTCAAAGCCCATCGAACGGCGACCAGCATGGCCGCCAAAAAGGGGGGCGTGGTCGCCTGATCGGCCGAACCAAAGGCGGTATGAACACCAAGCTGCACGCCATCTGCGACAGTCAGGGGCGACCGATCGACCTGTTCGTCACCGCTGGACAGGTCAGCGATTATATCGGCGCTCGGGCCCTGCTGAGTGGCCTGCCAAACGTCAAATGGCTACTCGGGGATCGTGGCTATGACGCTGACTGGTTCAGAGAAGCGTTGCAGGACAAGGGGATACGTGCCTGCATCCCAGGCCGGAAGAAACGCAAGACGGCGATCAAATACGATAAGCGGAGATACAAGCGGCGTAACCGCATCGAGATCATGTTCGGCAGGCTCAAGGACTGGAGGCGCGTCGCGACCCGCTATGACCGATGCCCCAAGGTCTTCCTCTCAGCCATCGCCCTCGCGGCTCTCGTCATCTATTGGTTATGAATCCTGACCCTAGACTCCAGTGCGCCGAGATACAAAGCCACCGCTTCGCTGGTTTGGCGCGATCTATTGAACTGTAAGGAGGAACACTTCGTATTTTGGAGCACGCCGACGGGCGGAACGCGCCTTTGCCCGTGTGAATTTCTCATGAGCGGTTTGCAGTCGCAATAGCGCGTCGGTCCGTGCATCATGGAGCCTGCGCATCCGAGAGCCGGGCGCTCCAATCGTGCCGGAAAATGGCATCTGATGTGCCGGAAAAATAGCGTGCATGTCTGCTTGCGCGGCGCGCCATGCCTCGTCGGCGATAAGAAACCTGCGATGCGTCATCATCAGGAGCCGATAGTAGGCAGAAAGATCTTTGTGCATTTCGCTTTCCTTTTCTGATTGTATGGCCTCGCCCCTTTAATCGTCGCTATTCGGTTGCCCACCGGGACCGCGCAAGCGAAGACTTTGACCAACTGCCTCGCGTATCCCTCCGGGCTGGTCCTCCAAGATCCTCAAGAGCAGCTGCACGTCCCGGCGTGCCTGATGCAACTGATCCATGAGGTTCAGCACGACTGGCAGAACGTCGACCGGGACTCCCATGTCTTTTCGCAGATCACGCAAAAGCCGCAGGCGCGCGATGTCCAGGTCGTCAAAAACCGGCCCGTCTTCGCGAAGTGCAGGCCCAACCCAGCCCTGTCGCACCCAAAGGCGCAGATCGCGTTTGGTCAACCGGCGGACCTGCGACAGCACCATGTCTTCGGTCATGCTCATAACTTCCTCCGCATGTCTGCTCTTGGATCAAAGCCGGCAATATCGCGCCAGCGCCGGGCAAGGCTTGTCATGTCGTCGTCAACTTCCTTGGGCAGAACGATCTTGAGCTGCACAATTTGATCGCCAGCTTTGCCGCCCTTTCGCTGAATGCCTTTGCCGCGCAGGCGGAGCTTCCGCCCCGACGAGACACCTTTCGGAATTGTTACCGAGACCGGCCCGTTCACGGTCGGAACATCGACTTTCGCACCAAGAACCGCTTCATCGAAGGTGATCGGCAGATCTACCTCGATATCGTCACCAACCCTCGTAAAGACCGGATGCGGGCGCACCGAGACCGTTACGAGCGCATCGCCCGCTTCGGCCTCGCCCATACCGGGCGCGCCCTTTCCCCGCAGGCGCAAGGTCTGGCCGTCCTTCAGACCTTTCGGGATGGTGATCTCGATATGCGCGCCGTCGGGCATTGTGACACTGCGCTTCGCACCACGAACCGCTTCAAGAAAATCGACCTCAAGCTGATAGCGAAGGTCTTGCCCGCGGGCGTGAAATCCAGCTCCAAATCCTGAACCGCGTGCGCCGCCTTGCCCGCCGAAGAACTGCGAGAATATATCCGAGAGGTCCTCCTCTCCCATGGTTGCGCCCCCGCCGAAACCCGAACCGGGATCGTAGCGACGGCCCGCATCCTGACCCGCATACTGGTGATAATACTGGCGTTCAGGCCGTTCCTGGCCGCTCGCGTTGATTTCACCGGCATCGAAACGGCGCCGTTTTTCGGCATCCCCCAGAAGATCGTACGCCGCCGAGACCGCCTTGAAGCGCTCCTGCTTGGCGGCATCGTCGGGGTGCAGGTCGGGATGAAGGTCCTTTGCCAGTTTGCGATAGGCCTTCTTGATTTCGTCCTGCGTGGCGGTCTTGTGAATGCCCAATGTCTTGTAAGGATCTATGCTCATTTCGACTGCTCGGAGTGGCGGCACCGCGCGTCACTGCGCGGCGCCTCTGCTGCGCTTACGCACCCTTGACCTCGATACGCTTCACCTTGGCTTGCGCTTCCGGGGTCTGCGGCAGCTTGATGGTCAGAACACCGTTCTTGAAGCTGGCCTCGGCCTTCTCGCCATCGACGCCGGGCGGCAATGGGATCGTGCGGTAGATCGCGCCATAACTGCGCTCCGAGAGGTAATAGCCCCTCTTCTCTTCCTGCCGTTCGATCCGCTTTTCGCCCTTCACGGTCAGCATGTCGTCAGTGACGCACACCTCGATGTCCTTCATCTCCATGCCGGGCAGTTCGATCGAGACCTCGACGACATTGTCGTCGGTTTCGACGACGTCGGATTTAGCCTCCCCGCCACCCCATGGCCAGTCCAACTCGCCGAAGCGGTTGCGGAAGCCCTCGAAGACACGGTTCAGCTCATTCTGAAGCGAGGCGATCGGGTTGTGATCGTCGCCCTTGGGTTCAGGCGCATGGTCCTTACGCGCCCATGGAATCAGGTCTTTGACTTGCATGTCTTGTCACTCCTTTCCTGGTCTTTGGGTGGTTTGGTGTCAGGCCGACTTCACCGCGATCTTCTTCGGGCTGGCCTCGGCCAGGCGCGGCAAGGTCACGGTCAGCACACCATGCGAGACCTCGGCACCAATCTTGTCGGGGTCGAAATCATCGCCCAAGGTGAAAGACCGCTCGAAATCGCCTTCACCGTACTCGGCATAAGCCAGTTGAAGCGCCTCCGGTGCGGTGGGTTGCACCTTGCCGCGAATGGTCAGAACGCGCTTTTCCAGCGTAATGTCCACGTCATCGGCGGCGACACCAGGCATTTCCAGATTCAGCGTCACGCCTTCAGCCGTCTCCACGATGTCCGCGAGCGGTCGGTAGATGCGGCCGCCCGAGGTTGTTTCGGGTGTGTCGGCGGGAGTTTTCTCGGGGGTGTTGGTTACATCATTTGTCATCTCGCAATCCTCCTTCTCACGCGGCCTTGATCTCGATTTTCTTCGGCTTGTCTTCTTCGGGGCGACCGACGACGATCCGCAGGACACCGTTGGCCATCCTTGCCTCGACCTTTTCGTCGGTGGCCGCGAACGGCAGACGGATCGTGCGGCTGAACTTGCCGTAGCCGCGTTCGCTCCGGTGCCAGCGCGCACCTTCCGGCACTTCGGGCATCTTGCGTTCGCCAGACAGGGTCAGGACGTTGTCTTTTACCGAGATGTCGATATCTGCGGCATCCACGCCGGGCAGTTCCGCCGTGATGGCGACGGCCTCATCGCCCTGCCAAATGTTGACAGCCGGAAACACGGAGGGTGCTCCGCGCGCAGGTGTGGTGCGATCGAAGTCGCGCATCATGGACCGCATCAACGCGAACGGGTCACTGCGCCGTGTGTAGGGTAAGTAGTACATGTCGAGCCTCCTTCGTTGCCAACAGCGAGCGCGACAGACGTCGCGACGCGTGGAAACGCCCGGAAGGACGGACATGCATCAAGGTTCGCCGACAATGCGGCGGTCGTCGTATTCGCGCTGCCAAGTGGTTCCCACAAAGGCGAACAATCGGCGGTCCGCTATTTCAGCCGAACCCTTCTCGCGTATCCGTGAAACCCCGGATGGGCGTTCCGATGTAGATAAGGTGTTGCTAATCGGCCACTTCAAGAGGCGCGCGCGAAAATATTTTCCTACCGTGAGATTCCGGTAAATGGAGGCACATCTCGGCGCTGTTCCAATACTCTTTGTTCTGCCACTTCATCTTCCTATATCCGTCCGCAGAATCGAAATTCGAAAGGCATTATCAATGGTTCGCACCTTCATGCTTATGGCTGCTATGACCGCGTTTGTCGGGTTCATTGGGCTCTTGCTGGCCGGAGAGGCTGGGCTCATCATTGCGCTTGCCATCGCGGCGGGCATGAACTTCTTCGCCTATTGGAATTCCGACAAGGCCATACTTCGGATGCATGGCGCACGGCCCGTGGATCAGGGCTCCGCGCCGGAGCTTTGGGAAATGACGGCCAGCATGGCACGGCGGGCGGGCATTCCCATGCCGGCGCTCTACATCATCGAGACCGAGCAACCCAACGCCTTCGCCACCGGGCGCAATCCGCAGAATGCGGCCGTTGCCGTCACGCGCGGGCTGCTGCGCCACATGAGCCGCGAGGAGGTCGCGGGCGTAGTGGCCCATGAGCTGGCGCATATCAAGAACCGCGACACGCTGACCATGACGATCACGGCCACGCTGGCGGGCGCCGTGTCCATGCTCGCCAACTTCGCCATGTTCTTCGGTGGCGATCGGGACCGTCCGCTTGGAATGATCGGCACGATCGCCATGATGATCCTGGCCCCTCTGGCGGCGGCGATGGTGCAAATGGCGATCAGCCGGGTCCGGGAATACGAGGCCGATGCGGAAGGCGCCGCGATCTGCGGCAACCCGGAATGGCTGGCCTCTGCCCTGAACAAGCTGGGAGTCCTTTCTGGCCGGATCGACAACATCGCCGCCGAGAGAAACCCGGCCACCGCGCATATGTTCATCGTGAACCCGTTGCACATGCAGGCCGTGGACGGTCTCTTCGCCACGCATCCTCCGGTCGAAAAGCGGATTGCGGAACTGCGGAAGCTTGGCAGAGCACCCATGCGCCCTGCGCGGCGCCGTCAGGCCCGCGGCGGTCCCTGGGGATGAGGGGCGCTTATTGAAAGCTCCGCGCGTGCTCCATAAATCGGTGCCGCGCATGAAACTGGAGGATCAGAAATGACCGACGTGCTTGAGAAAGAAACCTTTTCTTTCCAGACCGAAGTGGGCCAGCTTCTGGAGATTGTCGCGGGTCGCTTTATTCCAACCGCGAGGTGTTCCTGCGCGAGCTTGTCTCCAACGCATCCGATGCCTGCGACAAGCTCCGCTATGCGGCCCTGACGGATCCCGGCCTGGCCCCCGCCGAAGGGTTCGCGATCACGCTCGCCGCCGACAAGAAGACCCTGTCGATCTCGGACAACGGTATCGGCATGAACCATGCCGATCTGCTCGATACGCTCGGCACGATCGCCAAATCCGGCACCGGCGCCTTCCTCGAAGCCCTGAAGGTCGAAAAAAAGGATGCCCCCGGCCTCATCGGCCAGTTTGGCGTGGGCTTCTATTCGGCCTTCATGGTGGCCAACCGCGTGGACGTGCTGACCCGAAAGGCCGGTGAGAACGAGGCCTGGCTCTGGTCCTCCGACGGCATGGGCTCCTTCACCATCGAGCCCGCGACCCGCGAAGCCGCCGGCACCACCGTGACTCTTCACCTCAAGAAGGACGTCAAGGAATTCGCCGAGCCCGCCCGTATCCGCCACATCATCGAGACCTATTCCGAACACATGAACTTTCCGGTGAAGCTGGGTGACGAGACCCTCAACGCGGCGAAGGCGCTCTGGACGAAGGCACCGACGGACATCACCGAGGACCAGTATACCGAGTTCTACCGGCATGCGTCGCGTGCCTTCGATACCCCGTGGCTGACCATTCACAACAAGGTGGAAGGCTCGCTCAACCACACCAGCCTCCTGTTCGTGCCGTCGATGCAGCCGTTCGACCTGTTCGATCCGGAACGCAAGAGCCACGTGAAGTTCTACGTGAACCGGGTCTTCATCTCGGAGACGACGAAAGACCTGATCACGGCCTATCTGCGCTTCCTGCGCGGCGTTGTGGACAGCCAGGACCTGTCGCTAAACGTCTCGCGCGAGATGCTGCAAACCGACCCGAAGCTCGCCAAGATCAAGGGGCAGGTCACCAAGAAGGTTCTGAGCGAACTCAAGAAGAAGGCGACCAAGGACCCGGAGGCCTATGCCACTTTCTGGGGCAACTTCGGCGCTGTCCTGAAAGAAGGCCTTGTCGAAGATCCGGCGCTGCGCGACCGGATAACTGAGGTCTGCCGTTTTGCTTAGACCGGCTCCGAGGCCCTGACCAGCCTGACCGGCTACGTCGAACGGATGAAAGAGGGGCAGGACGCGATTTTCTACATTGCGGGCGAAGACGCGGGCAAACTGGCGCAGTCCCCGCATCTCAAAGGGTTCAAAGCCAAGGGGGTCGAGGTGCTGCTGCTCTCGGACCCGGTTGTCGCGTAGCCCTTAATTCCGAGACATGACGCTTTGAACGTCAAATTTTGCCCTTAAATACGATATTGCAGCGCCTTCGAGCGGAGTTTCCGCATCTTTCCATAGAGTATCTGGCCGAACCCTGTTTCAGGTTTAAGGGCAAAATATCGGAATTAAAGACATAATCTCATATTTAAAGGCAAAGGGTGGCCGTTGATTTCGTTGGGTTTCTCATCTCACAATTAAGGGCTACGCGACAACCGGTGTGCACCCAGACAATCGCGCCATGACATTTTCTGCCCGCAAGGTCCAGGCTTCGATATCGTCAAGTGTTCGCATTGCCGTTAGAATTGCGCTGTTCATTCCATCAAACCAGCGGGCCAAGCGTTCCGTTGGCAAGCCAGAGGCACGTTGCCCCCCTGCCCCACCCATAGCGAGCGGTGCAAATATTGCACCGCTTCCGTCGCTGGCCGCAATCCTGGATGCGGTGACGGTGGCTTCGATCTGGTCGCCGTGCCCACCAAGGCCTGCCAGTCTCCAGAGATGATAGCCCATGCAAGCCCGCGTGATCGGGTGGAGATCGCGTGCGGCGGCCATGAAGTCCAGCCATCCACCTGCGCGATCCTCGAAGCGCTCGGCACCGTCCTCGGCGTGCTCGGGATCGCGGCGATCAAGGAAGGCGGCCAAGTCAGCCTGCGGCCCGGGGCCGCCTGTCAGGCGCCGAACAGCCCATCCAACTCCTGCCAGGGCATTTGGGTCATCCTGTGCACCTGACAGCCGCATCGATATCCAGAGCGCCAGACGATCAGAACTCACCCGATCCCCTGCAAACCAGCTAAGGTCCGCTGCCTCGATAAGAGCGAGGCGATGCCGCCAGCCTTCCGGGCCGCGCAGCAGCCGGTCATCCAGAGCGCCCAGGCGTCCAGCGACCCGCGCCAGTCGTGCAGCGTGAACGCCTTCTGCCTTTGCCCAGTCTTCGATGACAGCAGTCTCGGGCGGTTCTGCCCGTGGCCCGGGAGGCAAATCATCCGCTTCTTCTTCGAGTGGTCCCGGCAGAAACCAGAGGTCTTCTTCGCGAGCCTCCTCATCTTCCTCGATAGTGATGAGCGGGTCATTGAAATCATCAGTCAAAGCGGATGCTTGGATTTTCATATGTGCAAAATACTGATCTTTTGCACATTACCCAAGTGACTTTTTAGCGGTTGCCTTCGCTCCTCTTATAGTATGCGCGCGCGACTGCCGGTGGAACTTCTCAGATCGCGCTCAGTGCAAGGATACCATGGGTCTTAGGACGAGCACAACGAGAGAGCATTTGCTTGCATTCGTTTACAAACGGTCGATTGGTGACGTGATCCGCAATTGGAAAAAGCCAGAGAAAGGGAAGCCCGGGTGCCGGGCTTGATAGGATAGAGAGAGTCTCATCCGGGTCCGGCGTAACAAGGACCCTGACCATGGCCAAGACCTCAACCCGCCCGAAACCCGCCACCGTGAAGAAGACAGAAGCCGCCGCATCGGCAACGGCTGACGGAGCGACCGACATTCGTCTGATCCCGCTCGACCAGCTGGAGCCCAGCCCGCTCAACGTTCGCAAGGTGGCGCCGAGCGCCAGCGTCGAAGCCGAGCTTCTCGCAAGCATTCGCGAAACCGGCATCAAGCAGAACCTGGTGGTTCATGCGCTGTCTGAGACACGTTTTGCGGTTGATGCCGGCGGTCGCCGCCTCAAGGCGCTGAAGCAGCTCGCCGATGACGGCGTGATCCCAGTTGATCACCCCGTGCCCTGCCTCGTCGAGGACGAGCGCAACGCCATCCTCACATCTACCACGGAAAACCTCCAGCGCGCGGCGATGCACCCGGCCGACCAGTTCGAAGCTTTTGAGGCGATGATCGCCGAGGGGCGCAGCGAGGACGAGATCGCGCTGAAGTTCGGCGTCTCGGTCGACCTGGTGCGACGTCGTCTCAAACTCGCCCGTGTCGCGCCCGAGATCATCGAACAATTCCGTGCGGGCGATCTGACCCTCGAATGCGTGATGGCTTTCACGCTGACCGACGACCATGACCGCCAACTGGCAGTTTGGAACGCGGTGAAGGGCGGCTATCACATCCACCCACAGAGCATCAAACGCCAGCTGACTGAGACCGCGCATTCGGCGAACTCGGCCCTCGGGCGCTTTGTCGGCATCGAGGCGTATGAGGCGGCAGGCGGCGTTCTGCTGCGCGATCTCTTCGACGATCGTGCCAGCGCCCATATGGAAAACCCCGAGCTCCTGGAGCGCCTCGCCATCGAGAGGCTGCAGGCTGCGGCCAAGACTTTTGAGGGGATGTGGAAATGGGTCGAGGTTCACCTCTCGGTCGACTACGGCGCGTTTCGCAGTTTCGGGCGGGTCTATCCGCAGGATGTCGATCCCGATCCGGACTTGCTCGCCGAGGAGGAACGTCTCATCGCCCGCGAAGAGGAATTGGCGGCGCAGAACGACGGCGAGGATTGGTCTGAGGCGGAGACGGAGGAATACTACGCAATCGAGCCGCGTTTGCGCGAGATCGAAGCCCTGCAGCGCGAACGGCAACCGTACGCGGACGAAGATCGTGCCATCGCGGGCGTGGTTCTGACCATCGGTCATGACGGGGCGCTACGTGTCGAGAAAGGCCTCGTGCGACCAGAAGATATCCCCGCTGCGACCGAGCCGGGCGAGGATAGTGCTGAAGCGGGTGATGCCCCATCCCCTGCCCGCCCGCACGTGACGCCGCCAACCTCCTCGACGCCGGTGCCAACCTCCGATCCGGCGGCGACCTTGCGCAAGGCGGATGGGATTTCGGCGAGCCTCGCCGACGATCTGCGCGCGACGCGTCAGCACATCCTGCGGGCGCATCTGGCGGCGGATTTCGAGGTGGCGTTCGATGCGATGCTCTACGCGCTCTGCGAACAGGCTTTGGGGCGGTCCTACAACAACGAAGCGCTCGACATCTCGATCCGGCCTTTCCAGGCGCAAGACCGCGAGGTGCTGCATGCGGATACTGTCGCCCAGAAAATGCTCGAGGCACTGGAACAGGACCTCGCCACCGACTGGATGAAGCTCGAGAAACCAGAGGACTTCCGGGTGATGTCGGCGCTGCCTCTTGCCGATAAGCAGGCGCTTTTCGCCTGGGCGACGGGTCTGGCGGTAAAGCCGCAGCTCTCCTCCGACAATCGCCCCTCCCCAATCATCGAGGAGATTGGCGCGCGGCTTGATGTCGATGTGGCGGCCTGCTGGCGCCCGACCGCGCAAAACTACTGGGGTCGAGTCAACAAGGGCCATGCAGTCGCGACTGCGCTCAAGCTGATCAGCGAGGACTACGCCGAAGATCGCAATCGCGAGCGCAAGGGCGATATCGCGGCCGCGATGGAGCGGGCTTTCGCGGAAACCGCCGGCGAGACGGAAGGGTTCGGCGCGGCGACGGTTGCGAAGACGACGCGCTGGCTGCCCGACGGGATGGCGTTTGCCGGTGCGATGGACGCTGACGCCGACATGGGTGACGATGTGCCCGAGGCCGAAGAAGGCGACCAGCCCGCCTCAGATACTCAGATCGATGCCGAGAACGACGAACCGTCGTCCTTGCCAGCCTTCCTCAGTGGGGATGCTGCCTGACGAAGCGACCACCGACCTGAACCTGACATGATCTCTGGGCCGTCCTCACATCGAGGGCGGCCCTTTCCGGCTGGCGGGTTGACCACAGCCGATAACGGATCAGCTGGCCCGTCCCGGAGAATTCCTATGACCACCACACTCGACCTCGACCCCGTTCAGGAAGCCGCACTTATCGCTGCGCAGAATGACGCCTTTCGCCGTACCATCCTTGGCAATGCCCCAGTTGCCGATGCCCCGCAGGGCCAGTTCGTAATGACACGCGGCGTCGCGGCGCTTGGGCTCGATGTGCAGCTGGAACTCACCCGCCGCGTCGCCGCTTTCGACACCTTCATTGCCGACAGCGACCCCCATGGCTGGCACGAGATGGGTGTCATTGAGCTTGAGGACACGACGGTCTGGTTCAAACTCGACCTGTACGATGTCGACTACCAATACGGCTCCCCCGAGCCCTCTGACCTTGCGCAAACGCGTCGGGTCCTGACCCTGCTGCTGCCGTCGGAATACTGACGCCCCCCATCCCTAGTCACCGCCCCGGACCGCCCTTGCACAAAGGGCGGTCCTTTCAGGCTGGCGGGTTCCAAAGGGCGCGATACCCGCGTCCGGCCCGCCACAGGAGACCAGAGATGGCCAAGACACTCGACTACCAGATTACCCTCTATCCCGCGCATCGCGATGGCGCCTTCGTTGTCACTCAGTTCCAGATGATGGCGAGCTACCCCGAAAAGCGCATCCAGGCCGCGGGAATGGATGACCTGATCGACAAGGTGACGCAGTTCGCAATGGAGCACGGCGAGAGCTGCAGCGCTTCGGTGCGTTGTCTCGCCCCGCGCAAACCGCCGGGGTTCAAGCGCGCGACCGAGAACCTCTATTTCAACCTGGTAGATCGGACGGCTGAAGACCGCGGCGACGCTGCGGCCTGAAGCCCCGCAGGAAACTTCCTGGGCGACCCCGCGTAATGGTCGCCCTCCCATTTCCTCAATTCCAAAGGATCAAAGACATGACACAAGAGACTGATTTCTACGCGCAGATACTCGAATCCCAGAGGCGTGCTGCCGAACAGCGGGTAGAAACCCGCGCGACGCTTCTTTCCGAACTGCGCACCCTCGGCGTAACGAACATCGAGGTGCAATACGAAGGCTACGGCGATTCCGGCAATGTCGAGGATGTCGTGGTGACCCCTGACACGATCATCCTGACGGAAGACCTGCGGCGCCGGGCCGAAGATTTCGGCTGGGACTTCGCCTATGCCCTGTGCCCCGGGTTCGAGAACAACGAGGGCGGCTATGGTGAACTGACTTGGTCGCTTGAGACTGACAAGATCGATGTCAGTCATTCGAACCGTTACATCGAGACCAACACCACTGAACACGAGGGGCTCTGACATGGCACACCCCCTCCATCACGCTGAAAGCTCAGCCCGAAAGTTTGGCGGTGTGCCAAACGATTACCAGCATGTGCATGACTGGTTTGACTCATCCAAAGAGCACCTAGGTCTCTTTGTTCACAGAGCCCAAAAACATCATACCGTTGGGATCTATGATGCTGAACGCCACTTCGGTCGCAGCCTGACCAACAGCGCGGGCCGGGTTGTTCCCATCCGCTGGATCGGCGAGCAGCATGTGCGCGAAGACTGCCAAGGACGCATCCCGTCGCTGGCGGACTGGCTCGGGCGCATCCAGCCAGAGCCGTGGATGGCCAATGGCCGGATCGACAACGACCCGACACAGATTGTTGGCGATCCGCGCGCAGTTTGGGTCGCGGCGGTGGTCAATCACCAGACCATTCTCGGCTTCGAGGACTGGCTGCTGAAGGTTTCGGTTGAGCACATCCAAGATCGTCAGAACCGCGCTGCTGCCTGATCCACCGGACGGCAAACTCGCCGACCACCTGACCACGTCCAAATCGACCCGCCTGCGGCCTCAACCGGCTCGGCGGGTCGATTGCGTTTCAAGAAAGGATATCGAAATGCAAGACCCTGTCTACGAGGAGGCCTACCAAGGCCATACCATCAAGATCTACCATGACCCGGATACTGAGAGCCCGAGGGAGTGGTCCAACCTCGGGAAACTGATCTGCTGGCACCGGCGCTATCGGCTGGGCGACAGCCATCCCTTCGACAGCCCAGATGCGCTCCTGCGCGATCTCTCGGGCGTCACAGACCAGAGCGACCTCTCGATTGAGCAGCTGCGCGAGCGCGCCGAGCGCAAGGCGATCTTATTGCCCGTGTTTCTCTACGATCATTCCGGTCTCGCGATGAACACGATCGGGTTTCACTGCCCGTGGGATTCCAGCCAAGTCGGCTATGTCTACGTGACGCTCGACGCGGTCCGGGAAGAGTTCGGCGTGAAACGCGTCACCAAGGCGATGCGCGAAAAGGCCAAAAACATTCTGCGCGCTGAGATCGTCACCTTCGATGCCTACCTCGGCGGCCAGGTTTATGGCTATGTCGTCGAGCGTGACGGCGAGGAGGTCGATGCCTGCTGGGGGTTCTTCGGGCACTATGAGTTGGACTGCCTGTCCGAGGCACGAGCATTTGTAGATCACCTGACTTTGCGAGAGCTGCACAGACCTGCCGGCGCCGAACAGGGCGCAAGCCCACCCCCGAGTTGAAATGCCCGAAATACTCATATATCTTATTCATGCGTATTCTGGAGATGAGCATGGCAAGCACAAGCGTCACACTTGGCCCCCATTGGGACGAATTCATCGCCCTGATGCTTAAAGAGGGGCGTTACGGGTCAACCAGCGAGTTGATCCGCGCCTCTCTGCGCCTGATGGAGGAGCAGGAAGGTCAGCGGGCGCGGCTTCGCGTTGCGCTGATGGAGGGCAAACAATCCGGTGACGCCGGTCCGCTTGACATGGATGAGATCAAGCGCGAGGCGCGGAGCCGCTCTGGCGCTTCTGATGCGTGAAATCCATCACTCCCAGGCGGCAAAATCCGATCTCGTCGACATCTGGGTCGAGACAGATCGACAGTGGGGCGCGGCGCAGGCGGACCGCTATCTCGACGACATCGATCGTGCCCTGAAGGGGCTCATCGCCAACCCGCAAATGGGATCGGACTGCTCCGACCTCCAGCAGGGTGCGCGTAAACTGATCACGGGTCGGCACCTCGTGTTCTACGAGGTGGACCCGGACAGGATATTCGTGATCCGGGTCCTGCATCAGTCCATGGACGTGCCGAGGCATCTGCGGTCGTCCTGATAACGGGCAAATTTGCACCGGGGCTTTGCCATGAAAGAGCGAGAGACAGGGCGGGAGGGGTGACCCCTCCCGGGTGAGAGAGTGCGCGCGGGGCTTGGGGCCAACCCTCAACCCCGGAGATTGCCGATGAACGCTCACCCCCATTCCGTCCCGCTTGCGCCCGAGGCCGAGACCCCTGCCCGCTCGGAAGCCTCGCGCTTCGCCCAAAACCTTTTGCTGGCTGCGAAAACCCTCGTCCCCCAGTTCGAGGCGGGCAAGCCCATCGACGCCGCTGCCCTGCGCGCCGCGATGGAAGAAGCTTCCGGTGCCAGCGACACCAGTGGTGCCTGGGTCTGGAAGGACGTCTATGAGGCCGCAGAGGTCGCCCAGATCCTGATGCTCTCGCGCTACGGTGCGCTGATACAGCGGCAGGCGGCTACGCCGCACGCCTTTCTTTCCATGATCGAACGCCTCGCCGGTTTGGCGCCCTCTCACACGCGGCGCTCGGAAGACAGCATCCGTCTGCAACAGTTTTCGACCCCTCTGCCGCTCGCAGCCATCGTCGCGCAGGCGGCGGGGTTTCGGGCCGACGAACTCGTGCTCGAGCCCTCGGCCGGCACCGGCATGCTGGCGATCTTCGCCCGGATCGCAGGCGCTCGCCTGGCGCTGAACGAGCTCGCTGAGACCCGCCGCGCGTTGCTGGAGCAGCTTTTCTCCGACGCTGCAGTCTCGGAACACGATGCCGCCTCGATCGACGACCGTTTGGATCGGTCGATCACGCCCTCGGTCATCGTGATGAACCCACCGTTCTCGGCCGCTAGCCACGTCGAAGGCCGGTTCCGGCAGGCCACCAGCCAACATGTTCTGTCTTCCCTTGCTCGCCTCGCGCCCGGTGGGCGTCTCGTTGTCATCACCGGCGAGAGTTTCCGTCCCTCCACCAAGAGTTTCCAGCCTACGTTTCAGCGGATCAGGCAAAGCGCTGACGTGGTGTTTTCCGCAGCCATCGACGGCAAGGTCTTCGCGCGGCATGGCACCACGATCGACACGAGGCTGACGGTGATCGACAAGCGCGTGGCTGGTGCTGAAGAGACCGCACCGGCTGATATTGACGCCGCCTATCATCCGATCTGCGCGACCACGAGTGATCTTCTCTCCGTAGTACTCACCCATTGTCCCGCGCGCCGCAACCCCCTGCCCTGCCCCACTGGCGCGGCTCTTTCGGTGCCACCTCGCCCGACCCGCACCAACCTCCACGCCCTGCGCAACGCAGCACGCAAAGAAACCCGCGCCCTCGCCGAGGAACGCGCGAAGCACCCGTTCGACGACATCGACACGGCCCCGCTCGACTACCTGCCGAAAGCCTGGAGCGAACCCGAGGGCGCGCTGCAGGATACGGTCTACGAAGCCTATGACCTGCAATCGATCCGGATCGACGGCGCGGCCGCTCATCCGACCGCACTCGTGCAATCCGCGGCCATGGCCTCTGTCCCGCCGCCTGTCCCGACCTACCGCCCAATGCTGCCGAAGACCCTCGTCGCGGACGGTCTCCTCTCCGCGCCGCAGCTTGAAAGCGTCATCTATGCGGGCAATGCCCACGAGACGCATCTCAAGGGCTGGTTCAAGCGCGGCGAGATCGAAGGTCAGCTGATGGCAGCGTCTGAGGATGACGAAGGTGCCTTTCGCCTGCGCAAGGGCTGGTTCCTCGGCGATGGCACGGGCTGCGGCAAGGGCCGGCAGGTCGCGGGCATCATCCTCGACAATTGGCTGCAAGGACGACGCCGCGCGGTCTGGGTCTCGAAGAGCGACAAGCTCATCGAGGATGCGCGCCGCGACTGGATGGCGCTTGGGGGGCGTGAAAGCGATATCGTGCCGCTCTCGAAATTCCGCCAGGGGAGCGATATCCGTCTCCCAGAGGGCATCCTCTTCGTCACCTATGCCACCCTGCGTTCTGCTGAACGCGACGGGAAAGCCTCCCGCCTCGATCAGGTGACGTCCTGGCTTGGCGAGGGGTTCAACGGGGTCATCGCTTTCGACGAAAGCCACGCCATGGCGAATGCCGCCGGCGAAAAGTCCGACCGCGGCGACAAGAAGGCATCCCAACAAGGCCTTGCTGGCCTCGCGCTGCAAAATGCCGTTCCCGATGCCCGGGTGCTCTACGTCTCAGCGACCGGCGCGACGGTGGTCGGCAATCTCGCCTATGCCTCCCGTCTCGGGCTCTGGGGCACGGGTGATTTCCCTTTCGTGACGCGGGCCGAGTTCGTTGCCGCGATGGAGGCCGGGGGCATTGCTGCCATGGAGATGATCTCGCGCGATCTGAAGGCGCTCGGGCTCTATCTTGCGCGGTCCCTCTCCTATGCCGGGGTCGAATACGAAATGCTGGTGCATGAGCTGACGCCCGCACAGATCGCGATCTATGACAGCTATGCCGATGCCTACCGGACCTTATGCGCAGCTGCGCATAAGGTGCGTAATCGCGAGGACGCGATAATGCGAAGGAATGCGGCACCATCGCTATCATTCAGGGAGTTCAGGGCTACGTCCTTCACATTATTTCTCCGTGGTTCGGGGTCAGAGGGTGTCGAGCCAGTCGAGCAGGTCCGCGTCACGTTTCCATCGCGCGGGTCGATTTCCTGCTGCTGGAACGCCAACCTGTTCGAGCGCCTTTCGCTTGGTTTCGAGGTTGGCCTGGGCATAGTGGTTGGTGGTGTCCAAGCTGACATGCCCCAGCCAGCTTCGGATGACGGTGATGTCGACGCCCGCCGCGACGAGGTGGACGGCCGTCGCGTGCCGGAAACTGTGCGGCGTCACATGCTTCGAGCGAAGCGTGGGTGTCGCATTCGCCGCCGCTGCGACGTAACTCGCCAGCTTGTACCGCACGCCCGATGCCCCCAGGGGTTCGCCGTAACGATTGACGAAGATGCGCTCATCCGGTGCGCGCGGCTGCCGCTCCAGCAGCTTTTTCAGCAACGCCACCGTTTCCGGCCAAAGCGGGCAGATGCGTTCTTTTCGACCTTTTCCGTAAAGACGCACGCAATACGGTGCTTCGAACCGGATCGCCTTGGGACAGAGATCGAGCGCCTCCTGGATACGCGCACCGCTATTATAGAGCAGTGACAGCAGCACATGGTCTCGCATCCCTTCGATGGTCGACCGGTCGGGTTGCGCGAGAATGGCCTCGACCTCCGCTGGCTCAAGATAGCAGGGTGCGGCGGTGGGTTTGCGCTTGAGCGGGATCGCGAGGACCTCTGCACATTGGGCGACATATTCGGGATCCTTGTCCGCCACGAAGCTGAAGAAGCTGCGGATGGCGGCAAGCCGGCAGTTGCGCGTGCCGATCGTGCCCTTGCGACCATGTTCAGCATGATTGAGGAACGCGCGGACCTCGCCGGCGGAGACGTCGGCCAGGGTGATCCTTGCGACACCACGGTCGTTTCGCTCCGCGACGAACCGAAGCAACAGCCGCCAGGTGTCCCGATAGGACTTGATGGTGTGGATCGAGGCGCTGCGCTGTTCCGCCAGCCATTCCTGGAAGAAGGCCCGCAATAGTTCGGGGAAGGGATTTGCGGCTTTCATCACAGCGCCTCCCCGTTGAGGCAGGGGGCACCGACGACGCGGAACCGCTCGCTGGCTTCCTGCAGCAGATCCTGCGTGACGGTGATGTAGACCAGCGTCGAGTTGATGTCCCGGTGACCCAGATAGGTCGAGAGGAAGTGCAGCCGGTCCTGCGGGTTGATGCCGGCTTGGTACCATTGGAGGATCCGGTTTACGACCATCGAGTGCCGCAGGTCATGCACACGCGGCCCTGTCCGTCCGGAAAGCGGTTTGAACCCGCCGCGGCGCATGACGTTGGTGATCATCGTTGTGACCACCACCGGGGCGTAACGATCCTTGAAGTGATCCTGCCAGAACAGCCCCGACTGCGGGTCCTGTGGGGCACCAGCGCGCCGCCGCGCATCGAGATAGGCGCGCAGTTCAACCATGACGCTGCCCGATAACGGCAAGATCCTGGTCTTGTAGAACTTCGTTTCCCGGATCGTGATCGTGCCGGATCGAAGGTCGGCGTCGCCCAGATCGAGCCACGCAATCTCACTACGTCGCAGCCCGGCGCAATAGGCCAGCAAGATCATCGTGTAGAGGGTTAGCGGCCGCAGCGGGGCATGCGGCGACGGATAGCATCGGGCAACTTCGAGCATGAGCCGGATGTCAGCCGGGCTGAAGATATGCGGACGCCGGTGCTCCCGCGCCACCTCCCGCTCCGGTCGCGGGTTGAAGCGTTTCGGCGGGATGTTCGGATCGAGCCGTTGCCGCGCCTTGGTCAGGATGCGCCCCAGCTTCTGGCATTCTGCCGCGTGATTGCGGGTCGGCTTTGCTGCCGCCCAATGCGTCAACATCGTCTCAAGCGGCTCTCCGGCCAGTTCCGGATGAGCCTGCAGGAACCGGTCGAACCGCAGCAACCAATGAGCTTGCGTTTCGTACTGGTAGCCCCGGTTTCGCATCAGCGCGACATGGTCACGCATGAAGTCGCCCAGAACGCTGCCGTAGGGCGCAGGCCGATACAGTCCCGCGAGGGCCTCGTCGGGATTGGACGATGCAAGGGCACGCCAGATCGGCTTGTTCTGCTTGATGTTGTGCTGCCTGCGAAGCTCGGCAACGGGATTGCTGGCGATCAACTCGTTCTGGACCAGATAGTCGAGGAAACGGTCAACGATGCAGACCTGGTTCAATAGCGTCGACAATTTCCAGCGCGGTGCCATTTCGCCCAACCAGTCTTCGATCATCTGGCGATCCACTGCAGGGTGCCGGAGCGCAACATCTTCGAAGCTGCGAAGGAACCAGCGATACGTGGGTCTGCTTCCCGGCCGGAACTGCGACTTCTCCAGAAAGGCGTCGATGATGGTGCGATCGGGATCGTGCCAGGCGCTCATGACAGCACCTCCGATCCGGGCACGTCGAGCGCTACCGCCCGCAAATCTTCGGTGGCAAGTTTGAGATAGGTGTTGGTGGACTCGGTTGATCGGTGCCCGAGCACGTCGCCGATGATCTTTTGCGGAACCGACGCCCGCAGCAGTTCAACCGCACGCGCGTGGCGGAAGATATGCGGTCCACGTTTTCCCACCGGGGTGACGCCCGCTGCCGCCAGACGTCTTTTGACCATGCCGTGCAAGTTCGTCATCCGGGTATAGGGTGCAAGAGAGCGGATGAAGATTTCCCGGCATTCGACCTGCGGGCGCCCGGCACGCAGATAGTCAAGCAGCGCATCGCCGACCGGCGTCAGAAGCGGCATGGTGGAACAGGCATTGGTTTTGGTGTGCCGGATCCGCAGCGAATCCGCGCGCCAGTCGATGTCGTCGAGCCGGAGATTGCAGATCTCGCCTTGCCGCAACCCGTAGGTGGCAAGCATCAGCAAAATGGCATGGTCGCGCAGGCCCCTCGGCGACCTGTCTCTGCCGGTGGCCTCCAGAACCAGATCGATCTGGCTGCGGCTCAGGATCGAGGGAACATCCTCGTAGGCATAGAGCATGGGGCCGATGACCTGTGGGCTCAGATCGGTCGGAACCCGCCCCGACTGATGGAGATAGCGTAGCAGCGAACGGAGCCATGCGGCAGAACCCGAGAGCGATATCCGGCGCAGACCGATGGCGCGCATGTCCATGTAGTGATCGATATCGCGCACGGCCATTGCCGAGAGATCGTCGGCGCCGCTGCGGCAGAAGTACCAATCCAGAAAGCGCCGCGCCTCCCGTGAGCGCGCGTCGATCGTCGCATCTGACAGACCGCGTTCGTCACGCATCCAGTTCCCGTAATCATGGCAAATGGCGTGCCGGAGCATCGCACCCGATTCGATTTCTGTTTCAGGCGGCCACGTGCCTTGGGCGAGGCGGAGCAACCTGCCGATCGCTGTTTGCGGCAGCCTGTGCCAGCGTGAGCTGGGCGGACGACCGTAGCGATCCTGAAAGCAAAGGACTGCGTGGCGGAAATACTGATCGACCTGCGCTGGCGTCACCATCGTCACCGGCATGCCACGCTCAGCCAGGTAGTCCAGGAACCGGCGGGCGTAGAGCCGATGGTTGGTCACGACCACCGGATTGTAGTTCTGCTCCATGAGCGATTTCGCAAGCTCTTCGATCAGCTCGTCGTGCAATTTCAACATGAATGTCTCCTCAGACGGTTGGAAAGCCGCCGAGGTTTGCAATCAAAATAATGCGCAGCAAAGCCCGCGCTGATATCCAGAAGCCAAGGAAAACAAAAATGAATCCCGGACACCTTCGCATTATCGCGTCCTCGCGATTACAGATCATCCACACCAACTTGGAGGCCGCCCTTCAGGCCTCGGGTATTTCCTCCGAGACCGGTACGCTGAACCCCCAGGCGAAATCCGCTGCGCGCTCGGCCTTCGAGAGCAACAAGCAGCGTTTCTTCAATCATCTCATCACCGCCATGAAATGCCCTTCGCTCATCCATGCGATCGAAGCGGACCTGGCCGCGGGGCATTCGGCCGTGATTCAGGTGGTCTCGACCAGCGAGGCGGTGATGGAACGGCGCCTCGAAGAGATCCCGCCCTCGGAGTGGGACGACCTGCAGGTCGATTTTACGCCGCGCGAGAACATCATGGACTACCTCATGCACAGCTTCCCGACGCAGCTCTTCGAGCCCTACTCCGACGAGAACGGCGACCTACGCTCGCGTCCCGCCCTCGATGGTGATGGCAATCCGATTATCTGCCGTGAGGCGGAGCGGCGGCGGGATGAGCTTGTCGAGCATCTCGGTGCCCTTGCCCCGGTGCAGGGCGCGCTCGATCAGATCCTGTGGCATTTCGGGGGCGATGCGGTGGCCGAGGTCACGGGGCGCAAGCGGCGCATCGCGAGGACGCGTGAAGGGCGGCTCAAGGTCGAGAACCGAGCCGCCTCCTCCAACCTCGGCGAAACCCAGGCCTTCATGGATGACGCCAAGCGCATCCTGATCTTTTCTGACGCCGGTGGCACGGGGCGCAGCTACCACGCCGATCTTGGTGCAAAGAACCAGCGCCTCCGGGTGCATTACTTGCTTGAGCCTGGCTGGAAAGCCGACAATGCGATCCAGGGGCTGGGGCGTACCAACCGCACGAACCAAGCGCAGCCGCCGCTCTTTCGCCCCGTTGCCACAGACGTGAAGGGTGAGAAGCGGTTCCTCTCCACCATCGCCCGCCGCCTCGATACGCTCGGGGCCATCACCAAGGGGCAACGCGAGACGGGTGGGCAGAACATGTTCCGCGCCGAGGACAACCTCGAGAGCCCTTATGCACGAGCGGCGTTGCGGCAGTTCTTCTACAAGCTGCGCGCGGGCAAGATCGACGCCTGCTCCTACTCCAGGTTCCAGGAGATGGCCGGGCTGACGCTCGATGAGGCGGATGGCACGATGAAGGAAACCCTGCCGCCGATCCAGCAGTTCCTGAACCGCTGCCTCGCGCTCCGCATCGACATGCAGGACGCGATCTTCGAGGCCTTCGGCGGGTTTCTTTCGGCGATAATTGAGGACGCGCGTCAGGCAGGCACCCTCGATGTCGGGCTAGAGACCCTGCGCGCCGAGAAGTTTGAGATCGTTGATCGCAAGGTCATCTTCGAGCATGAGGCGACGGGCGCGACGGCAACTGCGCTGACCGTGGAGCGTATCGATCGCAACGATCCGCTCACTCTGCCCCGCGTCAAAGCCATCTGCGCCGACACAAGAGGCGCGACGCTGTGCTGGAACAAGACCTCCAAACGCGCGGCCCTGATGGTGAAAGCGCCGGCCTTCATGGACGAGGATGGCGTGCCGATCTTGCGGGTGAAGCTCCTGCGGCCCATGGCGACCGAAATCCTCGCGCTGACCGAGTTCTCGAAGTCGCACTGGGAAGAGATCGATGATGCGATGTTCGAGCAGCTCTGGCAGGCCGAGGTCGACGCGGTGCCGGAGTTCACTACATCGAAGATCACGCTGATCTGCGGCCTCCTCCTGCCGATCTGGGACCGGCTGCCCGCCGACAACATGCGGATCTATCGTCTGCAGACCGAGGACGGGGAGCGCGCCATCGGCCGCTTGGTCAGCCAGGAACAGCTTCTCAATGTCTATGCGCGCCTTGGTCTCGACTGCCAGATTGAGATGACGCCGCAGGAGGTGTTCGGCGCGGTCATGGACGCGAAGACGACCCTCAGCCTGCTTGGGGGCTACCAGTTGCGTCGCTCTCTGGTCATGGGACAGCCGAGGCTCGAGCTGATCGGAGCGTCGGGCGCGGCACTGCCCGCATTGAAGGCCTTGGGCTGTTTCACCGAGGTGATCCAGTGGAAGACGCGGGTGTTCATCCCGGTGGATTGCACCGAGGTGCTGGCGCGGGTCCTTGCCGCGCATCCGGTTGGCGCAAGCGCAGCGGATGCAGCCGCATGAGCGCGCGGCGCAGCATCGCAGACCTCTCGGCTGATCTTGCAGACCGCGCCGAGAGTTTCTGCCGCCAATATTTCCCCGAGGGGTCCAAGCAGGGCAACTATTGGCAGGTTGGCGACACTTCGGGCGCAAAGGGTCAGAGCCTCGCCATCCGGCTGCAAGCTCAGGGTGGGCGCAAAGCCGGATCTTGGACCGATTTCGCGACCGGTGAGTATGGCGATCTGATTGACCTGATGCATGAACGGCTTGGTTCGGTCACGCTCAAGGAAACGCTGAGGGAGGCCCGGTCCTTTCTCGGCGAGGCCCCCTGCCCTTCCTTACCTTGTGACACCCAAAGGGCTGAGTGCCCCGATGCTGCCTCTAGCAAACGCATTGCGCGGGCGCGGAAGCTCTTTGCCGCTGGCAAGCCGGTTCTCGGCACCTTGGCTGCCACCTATCTGCAGGGGCGCGGGATCACACGGCTGGGTCCGGCGCTGCGTTATCACCCGCGGGTTTTCCTGCGGCAGGGCGAGGACGACGCCGATCCGCCGCAAAGGGCCCCTGCCCTGCTCGCGAAGATCACCGACAATCGGGGCCAGATCACCGGCTGCGCACGCTTCTATCTCGACCCGTCCACCGGCGGTTTGGCCGAGATCGAGAGCCCGAAGCGGATCCTCGGACAGCTGCACGGCCATGCCATCCGCTTCTGGTCCGGCAAGGCGCGCAGCGATCTCATCGTCGGTGAAGGTCTCGAGAACACCCTCTCGGTCGGCACGGCTCTCTCCGAGTTTGACCTCGCCTCCTGTCTCACTGCCACCCATCTCGGCCTCTTCATCCCGCCGCCGGGGATCAAGCGTATCTGGATCGCGCGGGACAATGACGAAGCGGGACGAACCGCATCACTGAGACTGCGTAACCAACTGGAATCGCTTGGTATTGCCTGTGGTGGTCTCGTGCCAAACATGGGCGATTTCAACGACGATCTGCGGGCATTTGGCAAAGATGCGCTGCGCCGGTCGTTGCTTGAGGCCATGAAAGTACAAGGTCTGGAGATCGAGGACGGGTGAGCGCCAGCCCCATAAGTGACGTCCGACAGGGCAAAGGTTCCGCGGGTTCGATCTGAACCCGTTTGGAAAAGAGGAGCGATGGACCGGCGGGTCGGAGCAGAGTGCTCCTCGCCCGGACAGCAATGCGCCCCGCACCAGAAAATTCCCCTGAGCCTTCGGCTCATTCCTCGCGGGAGCAATTTTCCGGCCCTGGGCGCATTCTCCGCTGCGCTCCGATCCTGACGGATGCGGCCCGGTCGCCGCCGGTCCTGTTATCGCCCCATCCAAATCGGGTCAGATCAATCAGAGGAACCAGACAATGCCCCATCAGACAGACATCCCCGAGGAAACCGGCGTAACCTCCGCCATCCTCGACCACCTCGCACTTCATGGCGCAACACCAGGACCCGGCGAGACCGATCATCGCCCCCTGCCCCAGCCTGACGAGGTCGAGCTCGCCATGGCGACACTTTTCGACACCACTATCGGCCTCCTCACCGGCAGCCAGTTGGAAGACAATCTCGAAGAGATGCTCTGGTCCCTCACCTCGATCTTCCATCGCCGGCTTGCCCATATCCAGAAGCTTCTCGACGATAACGAATTCGAGGTCCGGGAAAGTTTGGCCATCCAGGACGGTTCCGAGGTCGCTTCGGTTGAACTGGAACGCCTCCAGTTGATCGGGCTTAAGCTCTGGGACCATCGCGACGCCTTCGAACAGATGCGCGATCTGGCCGTGGACCACTTCTCGGCCGCCACCGGGTCTCCTTGGCTGCCCCGCACCGGTTCCAAGGTCTCGCATCGCGGCCTGACTTCCGCCGTGGTGGACAGCCGGGCCTATCTCTCGGCCAAGCGCCGCAAAGAGACCGAGGTGCACTGCCCCGAAGGCACGCGGATCGCTTTCTCGGGCGGGGATTATCACGCCTACGATCTGATCTGGTCCGTCCTCGATGCCACCCATACGAAATATCCCGACATGGTGCTGCTGCACGGCGGTACGCCCAAAGGTGCCGAGATGATCGCGGCCCGCTGGGCAGATACCCGTGGCGTTACCCAAGTGGTCTTCAAGCCCGACTGGAAGAGCCACGGCAAGGCCGCCCCCTTCAAGCGCAACGACAAGATGCTCGAAACCATGCCACAGGGTCTGATTGCCACGCCCGGTTCGGGCATCACCGAGAACATCGTCGACAAGGCCCGCAAGCTCGGAATCCGCATCAAGAGGATCGGGGCTTAGGCCCCGGTTCACGCCCCGCGCAAGAGGTCCTGTACGACGGAAGGCTTCTTGGCGATCAATGCCAGCAGAACCTGTGCTGGGCCTGTCGGGTGCCGGCGCCCGTGTTCCCAGTTCAGGAGCGTACCTTTCGCGACGCCAATGCTCTTGGCGAACTCGGCCTGGGATAGGCCCGTCCGTTGCCGGACTTCGGCGACATCGACCTCCGCCACGGACACTTCATGCACTTTGGCGTCGGCCAAATCGCCATTCGCGAAGGCCAGAGCCTCTTCGAGGCCCTTGGATACAGATTTGAATGCACTCATTTTGCGTCGATGCTCCTTGGCCACGGCTGTTTTGCTGGGGCAGTAAGATACTTCGGCTTGAGCAACTAGCTATGGCCGTAGGTAAGATTAACCTTGCAAATCTTCCGTATCGTGGAGTAATTGCAAGGTATGTACAAACGCAAGACCCAACAATTCGTTCAGTCTTCCTTGGAGAGCCAAGCGGCTGTGGTCCTTCTCGGCCCCCGACAGGTCGGAAAGACAACACTTGCACTCGACATCGCATCAGAGCGCCCATCTGTCTATCTCGACCTTGAGCGTGAGGCGGACAGGCAAATCCTGACTGAACCAGATCTCTATCTGGACGAACAGGCGGGCAAACTCGTCATCCTCGACGAGGTGCAGCAGATGCCTGACCTCTTCAGAACCTTGCGCGGCCAGATCGATCAGCGTCGGCGGGCCGGGTTTCGGACGGGACAGTTCCTGCTATTGGGATCGGCTTCCAATATCCTCTTGCACCAAACGGCGGAATCCCTCGCCGGTCGTGTTCGATATGTTGAAATGCCCCCCTTGCAGCCTGACGAGGTGGGGGCCGATCAGTTGAACTTGCTCTGGCTGCGCGGCGGCTTTCCCGACAGCTTTCAGGCCGCGAGCGATCGGGCAAGTATGGACTGGCGTCTGGATTTCCTGCGCACCTATCTGGAGCGAGACATCCCTGCCCTCGGACCTCGGATTCCGGCAGCGACCTTGCGGCGGTTCTGGACGATGCTTGCGCATGTCCAGGGCGGCCTTCTGAACGCCGCGGCCCTTGCCGAGGGATTGGGCGTGTCCGGCCAGACCGTTGGGCGCTACCTCGATCTGCTCGTCGATCTCATGCTGGTGAGACGCCTGCAGCCCTGGCACGAGAATGTCGGCAAGCGTCTGGTGAAATCGCCAAAGGTCTATGTGAGAGACAGCGGCATCGTGCATGCGCTGTTGGGCATCGGCACGACAGAAGGCTTGCTCGGGCACCCGGTCGTCGGTGGCAGTTGGGAGGGGTTCTGTATCGAGGCGCTTCTTGCTGCCGCCCCTTTAGGCACCGAACCTTTCTTCTATCGCACTTCGGCCGGTGCTGAACTCGACTTGGTTTTGCGTTTGCCAAGCGGCGACATCTGGGCTGTTGAGATCAAACGGACGACTGCACCAAAGGTTTCGAGAGGATTTCACACAGGGGCCGAGGACATTGGAGCCAACCGAAAGCTCCTGGTCTATGCCGGTGAGCATGAGGTCCCCGTCGCGAAGGACATTCGAGCGTTACCACTGGCACATGCAATCGAGTTGTTGAGCGCGCTATGACCTCGTTTTTATCTCTGGCTCAGGACACTTCCATTGGTCTGAGGATAACAGCGACACGCGAAGAATCTCAGAGCCAGGTCTGGCCATTAGTCGGGCACCAGAGCGGATGAGTGTCTGGCAACTCGATGGTATCTGGACGCCTGCATCTCCGAATGCGAACGCAAACGCCCCTGTGATGCCACGGAAGGATGGGCGAATGCTCTGCCGTTGCCATCGATTTGTGATCTGACGGCTTTGGTCTTCGAAGAGTCTTGAAGTTTGGATGGACGAGAAGACAATCCCTACTCCTTGCGGCATCTCTCTCGTCTGTTCCCCTACTTTCCTTCATGGCCACCGCACTTCTCCCTTTGTCTGAGTTGCATGACATGCTGGTCGCAGCTGTCGTCCCGTCCACAAAGGTTGTCGCCGATCTTTTTCCCCTGACCCTGCGGGTCATTCCGCGCGGACCAAAAAGACCGGCGCCTGCCCCTCTCCGCTGCGCTCCGCCTTCGGTGTGGCCGGGCCTTGGCCAGCTGCAAGGTGACCATCATTGCAACGCAAACAAGGAGAAGAGCAATGACCACGAACTGCATCAAATTCACCAGCGCCGACATCGAAACCGCCAAGGGCGTCGGCTCCATCTCGACCCTGACCTTCGACCTCGACATCACGGTCGAACCCGTCGCGAGCTCGAACCCGATGGCCCCCACGCACCGCGTCCTCGGCCGCTCCCCGCGCGGCAAGTTGGTCGAGTGCGGCGGCATCTGGAAGAAGCAGAACAAGGAGACCGGCGCTGACTACTACACGCTGACCATCCGCGACCACGGCTTCAACGCCAACCTCGGCAAGGCCGCGAACCAGGACGATCTGTCCCTGCAGGCCGTCATCCCCTGGGGTCCCAAAGACGCCGCGTGACGGCTAAGGCCGGTCGGTTCTCCACCGACCGGCCCATCAAGACTCCAATCTTGAACGCGTTCAAGATTGGAGTTTTAGGGGTGGTGGAGCTTCTAAATAAGCGC